>JBAQJG010000118.1:0-15252 GCA_049300145.1 Chthoniobacterales bacterium
TTCTGATTTCCTCGACGCTCGAAGCCGTGCTTGGCCAGCGCTTGCTGCGCAGCATTTGTCAACAGTGCCGCACCACTTACGAGCCAAGCGAAGCCTTGCTCGCGCAGCTTGAAGTCTCACGGCGCGACATCGGTGCGAAGAAATTCTATTGCGGCGAGGGTTGCGCCGCGTGCAACAACACCGGCTATAAAGGCCGCAAAGGAATCTACGAGCTGATGAAAATTACCGACCCGCTCCGGGAATTAATCAACGAGCGCGCGCCAACCGTTGTTTTAAAGCAAAAAGCGGTCGAGCTCGGCATGGTCACGTTGCGCCAGGATGGAATGCGCAGCGCCTTCGCCGGCGACACCACCATCGAGGAACTGTTGAAATACACCTAGAGGCATTTAACGATTGAGCGAATTAGTGAGTTAGCAAATGAGACGGACTTGATCGCACTGAGTCGCTGAAATCACTGAATCTTTCACTCGCCTAAATCGCTAACTGATTCATGCCGCGTTACACCTACGTAGCTCTCGACGCCCGCGGACAGGAATCGAGCGGGCTGGTCGAAGCGCGCTCCAGCAACGAAGCGATCGGTCAATTACGCCAGGCCGGATATTTTCCGACCAACATTTGTGAGGAGGGCAAAGGCGGCCCGGACGGAAAGGTCTCGCGCGCTGCGGCGAAAACAGCGCGCGTAGCGCGACCGCGCACGAAAATCAGCATGGCTCTCTTCCAACGCAAGAAGGTTAAGCCGAAGGTCATGATGATTTTCACCCGGCAATTGGCAACGCTGATCGACTCCGGATTGCCATTGCTGCGCGGCCTCAATGTTCTGGCAAAACAAGAACGCGACACGGTTCTAAGAGACACGATCAACAAACTCGCCGATGGAGTGCAAGGAGGCGGTACCTTTTCGGAAAGCCTGGCGCAGCATCCACTGATCTTTAATCACCTTTACGTCAACATGGTGAAAGCAGGCGAGGTCGGGGGCGTGCTCGAGCTCGTGCTTCGCCGGCTCGCGGAATTCCAGGAGAAGGCGCAAAAGATCAAGAACAAGGTCGTCGCTGCCATGGTTTATCCCATCATCGTGATGACGATGGCGATCGCAATTATGGCGTTCCTGCTCTTTTTTATCGTGCCGAAATTCGAAGCGATCTTTCACGACATGCTCGGCGACAAACCGCTGCCGGCCATCACCCTCTTTGTCATTGGCGTGAGCAACTTCGTGAAAAATCACGGGTTGGTTCTGCTCGGCTTGCTTATCGCGACGGTGGCGACTTACAAATTGATCGCCCGGACCCGCGCTGGAAGATCAATCATCGATCGTTTCAAACTGCGCGTGCCGCTCTTCGGCGATTTGATTCGCAAAACCGCGATCTCTCGTTTTTCACGTACGCTCGGCACGTTGGTCACAAGCGGCGTGCCAATTTTACAGGCGCTCAACATCACCCGCGAAACTGCCGGCAACATGGTGATCGCCGGTGCGATCTCGCAAGTGCACGATAGCGTAAAGGAAGGCGAATCGATCGTGCAACCGCTCGAAGCCAGCGGCGCTTTCCCTCCCATGGCCATCAGCATGATCGATGTGGGCGAAGAGACCGGTCAGCTTCCCGAAATGCTTTTGAAGATCGCCGACGTTTATGACGACGAGACCGACAACTCCGTAGCGGCATTGACCTCGATGCTCGAGCCGATCATGATCGTCTTCCTCGCACTCGTCGTCGGCACAATTGTCATCGCGCTGTTCATGCCGCTCATCAGCATCATCAGCGGTTTGCAGCAGCAAACGTGAAATCAATGACGAAATAGTGACGAAGCCAGAATGAGGAACTACAACCGCCACGACTTCTTCGGCGTTCGTTCGACATTCGACATTCGTGCTTCGTCATTTCGCGCCGGAGGCGCGTTCAGCATCCTCGAGCTCTTGGTCGTGATGACGATCATCATTGTGCTTGCCGGATTGATTCTGGCCACCTCCGGTTACGTGCAAAAAAAAGGCGCACGCTCCCGCACCGAAGCCGAAATCGCCGCCATGTCCACTGCACTGGAAAGTTACAAAGCGGATAATGGGATTTACCCGACAAATAGCGACACGAACAATCTCAATCCCGCCGATGCCAACCCGCTCGATTATCAAAATGCATCTCGCTATTTGTACACTCAAGTTTCTGGTGACTCAGACGGCGATCCAACTACATTTGCTGCGACGGATACAAAAAACTACATGGGCTCTGCATTGAGACCAAACATGCTCAGTCCAAACCCGCCGGGACCGGCCACCTGCATTCGCGACCCTTTTGGGAATTCGTACGGTTATTCGACTGCTAAGGCTTCGAATCCAGGCGGGAGCATTGGTTACAATCCAACATTCGATCTTTGGAGCACAGCGAACGCAAATCCACCGAGTGATCAAAACCAGTGGATCAAAAATTGGTAACGCTAATTCCGTAGCCGCGGTCGGTGATAGCCGGACGGTTTTTAGGCCGCCAACGTCACAGTGATTTAACCAATCTGTCACTTGCGCGCCTGCGGAGCCCTGGCTGAGCTTGGTTCTAGTTTAGACGCAAAGTAACCGTAACCGACAACACACAAATCCGATGTTAAAACCGCAACCTGATATTATTCGTCCGGCGCTACACCACCACGGGGTGACTGTCTCCGGCGCACTGCTGAAAAGACGTGAACGACGAGCGATGGGATTGCATCATGCTATCAGGGCCGCCGTAGCAGCAGGGCGCTTGCAACAGCCATTTTCCCATGGTGATTGCAAGACGAAGTGTCCAGGATACGCCAAAAACACCTACTGCACATTTCTGCCAAAACATCGAGCAGGGAATCCGGGTGGCTACATACCGTATTTCGAGCGAATGCCGACAGGCAAATACCGCTTATTATGAGGCCGGAAGCGCCTCGAACCGATTGCAGTGTTGTCGACAGAGAGAAAAAGGGCTTTGATTGCCCCTCCGCTGCTCGCACTCGCGTGCCAGTTATCACATGAGCGCCTCGCCTAGTTTGTGCCGCCCCGCTCAACGGCCACCGAAACCGCAGCGCGCAGGGCTTACGAGCATGGTGGTGATTTCAAAGACCAGTAAGCGATCATGTTTCGGTTAGCATCGCCCGGGTGCTGGGTCGTCGCGTTCTTCACGTTTGAAACCCGTCTCCCGCACCCGCCGTAGTACAGTTGTCACATGATTGTAACTTGCCGGAAAGCGCGCCCGCCCGGTAGCCTAAATCCTTAGAAATAAGAACTGCATGAAAGCACTAAAACAATGAAAAGAACAATGAAAACATCTCGCCTCTTAGGAAGTTTGGTTTTGGCTTGCCTAGTGCTCACCGCTTCCCAAGCAGTTGCGCAAGTCACTGTCCATTATAACGACGGGGACTTGTTCCTGGGATTCCGTTCTTCCGACGGAACACAGGATTATCTGGTCGACATCGGACAGCCCGACCAGTTTGTAAATGCTCCGTCAGGTGGCACGATCCTGATCACCAATCCGAGTTCGACCGATCTCGCGACCGTGTTCGGGGCGGATTGGTATACGCGGATTGATCCCAACACCGGCAGAAATGCCGTGCTTTGGGCTTTAGTGGGCGGACGCATATTCGCAGGTGGTGTAGATATGGTGGATAACACACTCTATTCCAGCAATCCGACTGATGGAACTTGGCCTCGGCGTTCCAATAGCTCCCAAGCTGGAACGACGAGTCTTACTGATGCGCAGGGCACAACATTTGACGGTAACGTGTCAACACCCAACTGCCCTACTTGCATTATCCAAGCGGATGGTAGTGCCAACAGTTACGCATCTTTCCAACCCGGCGGTCCTAACTCCGGGGGGATTAGCTATCAAACCTGGAATCCATATAACGAAGGAACCCCGGCGATGACTCTAACCTTCGACCGAATCCTTCCCAGCAGCACGCCAGGCCTACCAAGCCAATTATTGGGCAGGCTTACTCTAATGAATAACGGCACGGTGCTATTTACAGCTGGGCCGATAGCGCAAGGCGCGTTCTCGCGAAAGACTCATGGCGCAGTTGGCACTTTCGATGTCCCGCTACCACTGACTGGCACCGTCGGAATCGAATGCCGCATCGGCCCTACCTATCAGATGATCATTAACTTCGCGACCTCGGTCATGGTCCAGAGCGCATCAGTGACTTCTGGCAGCGGGATGGTGAGCAGTTTCACCGGGAGCGGAACGTCGACCATTACGGTCAATCTCACTGGCGTGACCGACCAACAGCGAATCACTATGACGCTCCATGGCGTGAACGATGGCACACACACCGGTGACGTTCCCATTTCGATGGGTGTGCTGATCGGTGATGTGAATGGCAACGGCGCCGTGAGTGCGGCGGACGTCGCTCTGACCAAATCGCAAGTGGGCGCTACGGTTGGGGCCGGGAATTTCCGCGAAGACGTGAATGTGAATGGCACGATCAGCTCGACGGATGTGGCACTGGTCAAATCCGACGTAGGACACGCGCTGCCTCCTTAACGGCTGAGCGGCGCGGAGAAGTTCTCTGCCGGCGCTCGCATTGAGATCGGCAAAGAAACTGAATCGCGTAATCAAGCAACGATTGCGTCGCCTGATTCCTTGTAACACCCAGCCGTGACTCAGTGCCTTCGGGATGTCCGCGACACGTCCCAAGAGTTCGGAGCGACTTCTGCAAAGCGAACGAGGGCGTGCTTACTGCTTTGATGTGGGTGAATCGCAACCACTGACATGCAAACCATTAAATATTGAGAGATCGTTGTGGGCAAGCTGAGTGCTGCCGGATATTCACGGGGATATTGTCACGCGGTGACTCGCGAAGGCTGGCGATTTATCATTGATGCTCATTGTGGTGATGGCCGCAGACGAACGGGGTCAACTTGAGCTTACCCCGCACCCGCGCCGTAGGACAGTTGTCACATGATTGTAACTTGCCGGAAAGCGCGCCCGCCCGGTAGCCTAAATCCTCACAGATGAAGCTGGTAAGATCAGCGAGGAGGCTTGGAGTAAATCGAGGCACGCTCGTTGAATGCCGTTGCTTTGGTTTAAACCTGCCAACAGTCAATTCACCTGAGTTGTTTATGAAAACGTTGGATCTAACCAAGTTTTTGCTGAATGCGGCAATGATACTAGCGCTGGCAAGCTCTGCTTCGGATTCGTGTTACGGGGACAGCGTGTCCGCCGCCGATCAAGAAAAAAGACGACAAGCAATGGCGGCATCGGATCATCTTATCATTCCCGGCGAGCGAATTGGGCCTGTCCGCCTGGGTATGGGTATGGATCAAGTGCTCGAAACACTTGGCCGCCCGGATTCGACGCGGACGACGAGGGACTCGTACCATTGGCACTACTCAGATCTAAATATGCAGCTCGACTTTGATTTGGGCGCCGCACCGTCCGTTCGGCAAGTCGAAACCGGGGCGTATACGGACAAGCCCATCGATACCAACACTATGACTTGGTCGGATCTTAAACCCGTAACGACAGTGTTTCACACCGATAACGGCATTCAATTAGGAGCGTCCTCTTTCGACGTGAAGCGGGCGTTTAGTTCTTATTCGTACACAGACCCAGGGGGGGTTGTAATGAATTATGAGCACGTTGGGATACGATTCGGTGTGACGAGTGATTTTCGAGTTTGGGCCATTTCCGTAGCTTATCCTACACGCTCTTTCGACGGGCAACACTAAGATGCGAGTCATCTCCCAGCCGAGGGAAGGACTAGTTGAATGTTCGTCCGTATAGAGCTGATACTTTCGGCTTGAGGTGCGCGCAACATCCGCAATCAAATTCGCGCCCCCGTCGAGATATGCGCCGTAGAGGCTTGAGGCCCTGCGGTCCTGCTCAGAGGCTCAACCGGCTTCGCTGAAGCGATTGCCCGCTTGATACTGACTGCCAAACAACATTGCCAGCGCTCGCCTAGGTGACGTTTCTGTAACAATCTAGGAGCACGCGTTACATTCGACGTTTCAACTACGAGCGCGTTAATCGTATCGTGTGACAGAACCGTCACTCACGTCATGCAAACGTTACTAATCTTTTCTCGACGTCCAAGATTGTCCACTTAACCTTCGAAACAAAGAAAGCGCCTCACTTGCGAACGGATTCGCGTGAGCGCTCGAAACCTAGAAATAACAAACGAAGAAAGCCTTAATAACAATGAACAAAACAATGATAAAATCTCGCGTTTTAGGAAGTTTGGTTTTGGCTTGCATGGCGCTAATCGCTTCGCAAGCAGTTGCCACCACCGTCCATTATGCGGACGGTGACTTGTTCCTGGGATTCCGTTCTACCGACGGAACAAACGATTACCTGGTGGACATCGGACAGCCGAACCAGTTCGTAAATGGTCCCCCCACGATCACGATTACCAACGCTAGTCCGATCGATCTCTCGACCGTTTTCGGGAACGACTGGTATTCGCGCATCGATCCCAACACCGGCACAACTGCGGTGGAATGGGCTGTAGTCGGCGGGCGGGTGGTGGCGGCTGGCGGGGATGTCGCTAACACACTCTACTCCAGCAACCCGAATCCCACTGCGTGGCCTCGGCGTTCCAATAGCTCCCAAGCCGGAACGACGAGTCTAACTGATGCGATGGGCACAAACTATGACGGTAACAACTCGACCAACAATAGCGATACCGCCATCATCCAAGCGGATACTAGTACCAACAGTTATAGATCTTTCCAACCCGGCGGTCCTAACTCCAGCGGTATTAGCTTTCAAACCTGGAATCCGACCAACGAAGGCGGACCTGGCTTGACTCTAACTCTCGATCGAATCGTTCCAAGCAGCACCGGCGGCTCGAGTCAAAATTTGGGAACGCTTCAGCTTATGACTAACGGCAATGTGTTATTTACGGCTGTACCGGAGCCTTCTTCACTTGCTTCGATCAGTCTCGGCGCTGGATTGCTAGTCGCGTTCCTCGCCTGGCGCCGGAGGCCTAGCGATCAAGCTTAATAAACCAAACTAAACCAACAAGATAGAATTAACGAACAAAAGAAAACGACAAGGAATACTTCAACCTTACTAAAAGGCTAATTCAACCTCAAACAATCAGCAGAAATTCACTACTTATGAACACATTTAAACTATTGCTAGCGGCAGTGCTCTGCGCGGCCTGCGCTGGTTTTGCTCAGGCGCAAACAGACGTGCGGTTTACGGGTTCGACGGCCTTCCGTGCGAATACGCACACCGCTATCACTCACGTTCTCGACGCGGGTTTCACCTATGCTTACAGCGGTGCGACCCTCGGCGGCTCGTCGTATGCGATCTTCCACGGGACGATCAGTGGAACCCCCGTCGTTATCAAGACGGCGTGGTCCGGTTCTGAAGGCGGAATCCAGACCGTGTCGGCTGACCTTCCTATTCTCTATTACACGGATGCTGTGCTCGGAACGACCGGTGGCCAGGGAGGTCTGGGCAATCCCGTAAACGGCGGCAACGGTGACATGGAAGCCCCGGACGTCGCGATGTCGGATAGCTTTCAATCCTCCTCGGCGTTTTTTGGCCTCTATAGAGGCCATACCTATCCGACGTTGCAGGAGTCGGCTAATTCTCCGGTGGGCATTGTGATTTTCAAGTATCTAGCCGCAAAAGGAGCTCCTGCCGGGCTAACAAATGTCACATCACAGCAAGCCAGGGACCTCTTCAGCACGGGTGTAATGGGTTTGGCGATGTTTACCGGCAATCATGCCGATGAAACAGTTAGCGTCTATGCCACCGGCCGGGATCCCGATTCCGGATCGCGCCTGACTGAGTTGGCGGAATGTGGGCTCGGTGCACAAGCCACCGTGAAACACTATCAACCACAGGACGCAAGTAACAACGTCATCACGACTTTTGGTGGAACAATCGATCACTTCGCCCCGTGGCCAGCCGAGACTGTGAACGGAATTCCTGTCAGTATTTTTAATGGAGGCTACTCTAGTGGTGGAACACTTGCCGCGGCGATAGCAAATTTCACGCCGGCAAACACGACTCTGGTCACCTCCGCGGGAACGAACGACGCGAACAATACGGCCATACCAAACGGTGCCCGTGAGCTCTCTTACTGCGGCTCGTTTTTAGGTGGAAACAGTGGCACTGACTACAACACTGTCACTGCGCTAACTGAAGGCGTATACACCTTCTGGGGATACGAGCATCTCTACTATCGTTCCGGGACTAGCGGTACCGTGCAATCTACCGCTGACACAGTAGCGAACCAGTTGCTAACAACGGACGCACCTGTCCGTCTTAGCAGCATGCAAGTCAGCCGCACAACTGATGGCGGTAAAGTCACGCAAAATTACTAAGGCATTGCTATCGCGCACTAAGATAGATCGAACCGGTGCGGTTAAAACCCGCACCGGTTCTTTATTTGTACGAAGTCGAATCCCGAGTTGGAGGGTCTGGATATTAATCGCCGCTGCCCTTTTAGCAGGCGCCATCGCGCCGCTGATATTATCGCGCTCTAATCGAGGTGGCGCGGAACCGGACTCAAGTAAATCTGGGGTATCAATGTCGCCTGCTACCACGCCCGTTGAATTGTTCAGTTACGACAGATCCGAACGCGAGCAAAATACCGAACCCGCAACACCTCCTTCAACCGCCAGGACTGCTCAGAGAAACGGTGCAGTTAGCAAGACTCAGAGTCAGCCTCTCTTGGAAGAGGCCGATCCTGTAGTCAAACCTCTAGCCTTTTACAATCCGCCCGCGGAGGCTAACTGGACGGACGAACAATATCAAAGGCTGGCCAACCTGCGGGAGGAGTTCGCTGCCGCTCTGGGCGGCTGGAATCGGAACCCGGCCGATCCAGATTATCGCGACCTTTGGATGCAGGCGCAGCCGATAATCGACGAGCAGTTCGAGACGGTATTCGGAGTCGAAGCCTTCAGCGCTCAGCAGAATCAGGCCGCCCACCAGGCAGAGTAGAGCCGGCCGCGTGACGAATTTGTCACACAGCCTGGGGGAGCATCCTGGAAATGTCACCAAAGTGACACCTAATTGTAACACTTGCGGGCGTGAATTGTCCGTTGCCTCCTCGCATAATGGGCGCGTAAACACGATTAAACAATTCGACATGAGCGAATCACGCCTTCTCGTCATCGAGGATGACAAGGATGTTCTAGACTTGGTGACCCGCGCGTTCGTTAAGGCCGGTGGCTTTACCGTCTCGACGGCATCCGATGGTCGTACTGGTTATGTTAAGGCATTGCGCGAAATGCCGCACCTTATCGTTCTGGATTTGATGCTCCCGAAAATGCCAGGGCTGGAGGTTGCCAAGTTGCTAAAGGTCAACGCTGCGACCCATCACATTCCTATTCTCATGCTTACCGCCAAAGTGGATGAAGTGGATAAGATTGTTGGTTTCGAGATGGGTGCAGCTGACTATGTGACCAAACCCTTTAGTCCACGTGAACTCGTCCTGCGCGCGCGCGGAATTCTGCAACGGAATAGATACGAATTGCCCACCGAGAGTCTGCGCGCCGGACCAATTACGCTCGATGTCGCGCGCCATTCGGTCCTGGTCGACAATACACCGGTGCGTTTGACTACGGTTGAATATAAGCTCCTGACCAAGCTTCTGGAAATGCCGCGCCGTGCCCATCGTCGCGACCGTCTGCTAAACGAAGTATGGGGTTATAGTCGCTCCACTGAGACGCGTACCATCGATACCCATGTCCGTCGCCTGCGAAAAAAACTCGGCAAACACACGGGAGTCATTGAAACGGTGCGCGGCTTTGGCTACCGATTACGCGACGGTGAAGAGTTGGATGCAACACCATTACGAGGTGAAAAAGAAAGCGCTCTTCATTCGTAGACCTAGCAGCGACCCGGAGCGATGGCAGAAAGCGCAACGGATTGATGACGACCGATTTCAGGCGCGGTTTGGAACGGAGCTGTTTAACGAACAGCAGGCGCTCGCCATCAATTATAAGTAAACCTAGCTCCTATTTTGGATGGCCTTCTTTCCTGGCCAAGAGCCGATTTAACCTGGTCTGGGCGGTGGAGTAGTTGGGATTCAAGCGCATAGCTTCGCGATACTCCGCCAGGGCTTCGTCAATTTTACCTGATCCTTCCAAGCAAATGCCGAAATTCGTGTGAAATTCCGGAGACCGAGGATTTAGCCGCAAGGCTTCGCGGAGTTCTGACAGCGCCTCCCCGGAGCGACCGCTTGAATATAAGGCGATCGCAAGATTGTTATGGGCGTCCGCAAAAGCCGGCCTGGTGGCCAGCGCTTGCCGATACGCTTCGATCGCCGCGTCAAACTTCCCCTGTTCCCGATAAACCATGCCGAGGTTATTGAAAGTCTCAACGAGTTCCGGTTGCAAGCGCGCAGCGGTCCTGAACTCTTCGGCCGCGGCGTCGAGCGAGCCTAGCCGGTGGAGGGCTATTCCAAGAAGTAAACGACCTTTGGCATCGTTTGGATGGCGGGCAAGTCCCCCGCGAAAACTTGTGATTGCTTCCCCGAATCGACCTTCGTCGCTCAGCAATAATCCAAGCGTAAGATACGCCTCAGCAATGTCTCCATTCAGGCGCAATGCCTCGCGAACTTCCCGTATCGCCTCGACGGTACGGCCTTTCTCCGCAAGACCGACGCCAAGGTTAAGGTGGGCAAGGTTGTTATCGGGTTCGAGGATAAGTGCGTGGCGAAACAGGGTTTCAGTGTCTTTCCAGTAAGCGATCTGTGCACGAGTAAGATGCGCCAGAATAATCAGGACCGCCATAGTAGCCGAGCCAGTGATAAGGTGGGTCACCCGTGATTCCGGCACTAGCTTCGGCAGATTCCAACACACGGCGATGAAAATTCCGATCGAAGGAATGTAGGTGTAGCGATCGGCGATCGACTGTGTCCCGACTTGGACGATACCAATGACCGGCAGTAAGATGACAATGAACCAAGCCCAGCCAAAGAACAGGTAGGGCATGCGGCGGCGGAGCCGAAGTACGACCACGGAGGGAATGGCCAAAAACAGCGTTGCCAGGAGCACCTCCGCGACCGGCCATATCCGCGGATGAATGTAGTAAGGCGACAGATTTACAGGGTAGAAAATCTTACCCAGGTAACGGCAGTACGAGATGGGAATGTTAGTAAGGCGAACCACCCAGGGGAAGTAATTCTTTGCCTCCATCGCACCACCCTGACGCTGGACCAGATAAGTAACTCCTGCTGAGGCAATGCTCAGGAGAAAAAGCGGCCACTTCTCGAATACTAATCTCAGAAAATGCCGGGCACCTCTATGCTCGGTGTCGAACCTCCCGAGGGGCCAATAGTCAAGCAGCAAAAGAGCGAGCGGGAAAGTGACCACCATCGGCTTGCTCATCAAGCCGAGAGCGAAAATAATAATCGTAAGAGCGTAGTGAAGGCCTGATCCTTGGCCAGTAGACTTGGCCTGGGAGACCCATTTTCCATAGCTCAGCATTCCGAGCATCCAGAATGTCGTGCTCAAAACATCTTTGCGTTCAGCGATCCACGCGACCGACTCTACGTGCAAAGGGTGAACTCCGAACAACGCAGCTACCACAAAGCTGCGGGCGAACGTGCCGGTGGCCTTTCGCAAGAAAACAAAAAGCAGCATCGTATTCACGACGTGCAGGATGACGCTCGTAAAGTGATGGCCCCAGGGGCGAAGTTTAAACAGTTCGCAATCCATCGAATGCGAGAGCCATGTTATTGGATGCCAATTTGCACCACGTCCGGTGGTAAAGGCCCATTTAACGCCTTGCCAGTCTAAGCCGGACTGGACACGGGGATTCTCCAGAACGTAGAGGGGATCGTCAAAGTCCACGAACCCATTGTGGATCGCCGGACAGAATGTTAACGTTACGGCAATAAGCAGAACAGCTGCGCCTGCAAAGATGAGCAGCTTGGCGTTGATGCTGTGATAACCGCTGTTAATGAGTACATGATCCCCGGCGGCACTCATAATGACTTCCAGTCAGTTCGCAACTGATCCTGGCTCAGCGTTGCCTGGTCCGATTTCGAAAGTCGCGGGCGAGACGCTCGCCTTCGGCGACCTGCTCCGGGCTCATTTCCGGCTGTATTTCGTCGAGCACCTTCTGCGCTGTTATCTCATTCTGCTCCACGCTTAGCCTGAGCCACTGGTAGGCGAGTGCAAGATTGCGTTCAACACCTCTGCCTCGCGCATACATCCGGCCTAGGTTGCTTTGGGCCTTCGCATCGCCTTGTTCAGCCGCTTTACGAAAAAGCTCTACCGCAGTGGTTGGGTCTTTCTTTACTCCGAGACCTACCTCATTCATAACCCCAAGTGTGTTCTGGACCCAGGCATTCCCTTTGGCGACGGCCTGAGATAACCACTTGGCGGCTTCAGGATAATTTTGCTTTATTCCGTAGTCGCCAAAATAATAGACGCGTCCCAAAGTCGCCATTGCCTCGGGCATTCCCTGGGCCGCCGCCTTCTCATACCATGCCATAGCTTCTGCGGGATTCGCAGTGCAGCCTTTGCCCTGAATAACGAGGCCGGCAAGATTGTACTGGGAAGAGGAAATACCCGCGTCAGCTGCTTTCTTATACCAGTAAACGGCTTTAGCATAGTCCTGTGTAACGTCAAATCCCCTTTCGTACATCGAGCCTAGGAGACCCTCCGCTCCGGCATGTCCTCTCGCGGCGGCTTTGCTCAACAGGTCAAAGGCTCCGGGATAGTTTATCTCAGTGCCGTCCCCCTTGAGGTAGGCGCGACCTAGCTCAAATTGCGCCTCGACGCTGCCTTGCTTTACTGCTGCCTCCGCCTTTTGAAGCTCAATTGAGCTCGCTGCGAGCAGATGATGAAAAAGAATCAAGTGAATGAGAGGGGCGAGGCTGCGAGGCGATAAGATAAACCTAGACATGCCGTGTTCCATCAACGAAATCCGCTGCCTGAGTACAACGTATCTACAACGCCGATCCCGAAGGTATTCGCTTAAGGTGTGTCAACTCACTTTGACTCCCGATCGGCCGAGGATTGAGGTGGTTCTTCCTTCTTCTTCTTCTACTCTTCATCTTCACTAAAGGCCGGTGCGACGGTAATTCCGTTTTGAAAAGATTTTGTCATTCGAGATCGTAAACTTCGATTAACGCCTGACCGGTAAGAAGATGTTTGCCACGAACGATGGCGGTGTAGCGGCCCGGAGGAAGCGTAACTAACAGCGCCGGTTCCCGTGGGTCGGGTGGAGCCAAGCCGGTGGCTTGAATTTCATTTCTCTGCCGGTCTTGCCAATTATCGTTGCTAAAAAGAATATGGCCGTCCCCATCGTACAACTCGAGGACGGGGTCGGTTAGGACACCGGGCACGCCAAAGCGTGCCAACGATGGGCCGAGGGCACGAACGAGCACCCTCGCCGGGTGGTTTCCAGTGATAATCCAGCCTCCTATCATCACGTCTTCGCCCGTCTGCACGAAACCGCGTGTGGAAATGTTGACGAGTTTCGCCCTCTCGGCGTGATCCATGTCGTAAACCTCAACCGAACCCACACCCGTACCACGATTCTTGCCCCGCAGGATCGCTGTATAAGTGCCTGGCGCGAGCGTGGTAAGAATAGCGGATTCGCGTGAATCTCTCGGCGCTAAACCACTGTTGAATATGCCTGCTTCATCCGCGCTTGCCGGCCAGTTATCATTCGTGGCCAGCCTGTGGCCCGAGGAGTTGTATAGCTCAAGAACGGGGTCCTGTAGAAAATTAGTGATTCCCGCCTGCGCAAGCGATGGGCCAATCCCCCGAACCATCACCGTCTTTGCGCCGTTGCCTTGAATGATAAAGCCTCCAATCAAAACAAAGTCGTCCGTTCCTACGCTCATCCGGGACGAGATATTTCCCAGAAAAGATAAAGGCGGGGTAGCTCCGGGAGAGGGAGTCGGCGTAACGCCAGGCGTTGGCGTAGGAGTTGGCGTGCCCGTAGGAGTTGGAGTGACCGTAGGTGTGGGAGTTGTCGTGGGTGTTGGTGTAGCCGTTGGCGTCGGAGTTGGCGGTGGCGTAGGCGTTGGCGTAGGACTGCCGACAGGGGTGAAGGTAAGAACGCCCGTCGAACTCAAAGTTAGCGTACCAAGCAAATTGCTGGGTCCCGTACCCGGGACGATCCGGTCCAGGCTTAGCGCTACTATGTTTGGGGCGCCTTCGATAGTAGGATTCCATTCTTGAAAACTAATACCCATTGAATTAGGCCCGCCGGGCTGGAAGGAGGCATAGCTATTCCCACTGGCTATTAATTGCACGATGGCCATGCTATTATTTGTCGTCGATTGGTTACCATCGTAGGTCGTGCCCATCGCATCGGTAAGACTCGTTATCCCCGCTTGGTTACTATTGGAGCGCCGCGGCCATGGAGTCGGATCCGGCTTCGTAGCGTAAAGTGTGTTGGCCGGATCAGGTGGCGTGCCACCAGCGACCAATCGGCCACCAACGATACTCCAAAGGACAGCGTGGTTGCCAGTGCTGGGATCGATGCGGGTATACCAGTCTGGCCCAAAGACTGCATTCAGGTCCGTGATAATGTTCCCAATAGGGACCTGAAACGAGCCACTCGCAGTCACGAATGGCCCGGGTTGTCCGATATCTACAAGATAGTCCTGCGTAGCGCCCGTACCTCCCGTGGCCCGAAAACCGAGGAACAGGTCCCCATCGTGATAATGGACGGTTGTTTGTGGGGCTGTACTGTGTTCCGTTGTTTGCGGAGCTGTACCCGACATCATGCGTTCTAACGCTGCAAGCGGGGAAAAAACTCCAGAGCGCGTGGTAAAGGTGCTATCGCTTCCGTCCCTGGTGCCGCCGCTGTTGGTGGCTACGATTCGGAAATGATAAATGTGGCTCGCAGTTAAGCCGCTGATGTTAGCACTAACACTCCGGTACGTGCTCCCAGTTTGGCTCTGGGCGGCAGTGGTGTGCCCGTAGCTGGTCGTCGTACCATACTGGAAATGAACTGTCGTGGCTATTCCATGCGGATCGAGTGAGCCATTGAGCGCGGCCGAAAAACTGGCCACATTCGTCGCCGAGTTGGTCGTGACGACAGGAGGCCCGGTTGCGCTAAGCGTGGTAAAGGTGCTGTCGCTGCCGTACCTGATGCCGCCGCTGTTGGTGGCTACGATTCGGGAATGATAAACGGTGCTCGCACTTAAGCCGCCGATATTACCAATGACGTTGCGGTACGTGTTCCCAGTTTGGCTCTGCGCGGCGGTGGTTAACCCATAGCTGGTGGTCGTGCCGTACTGGAAATGAACACTCGTGGTCAACCCATGCGGATCGAGTGAGCCATTGAGCGTTGCTGAAGAACTAGCTACATTGGTTGC
>JBAQJG010000119.1:0-2500 GCA_049300145.1 Chthoniobacterales bacterium
GGACAGGCTGTCCTCGTCCCGTTGTTACAGCATTATATCTGCATTGCGGCAACACTGTGACATTTGGCTACGGGATTAAGACTTCTCTTTTTATGTGTAGAGGTCGCTCCAATGCCGATAAAACCACGCCTGACCCTTGCGGAACTGCAGGCTACAGATTGCTACACCGAACTGACGCCTCGACAGAAGGTTCTCGTTGATACGTTCGTCACCTCTGGCGGTGACCGTCTACTTGCGACCCAGACCGCCTACAAAACCGCATCTGGGGAAGTCGCTCGCGTGATGGCGTACAGGGCGTTCGCAACACCCCGGGTGATTGCCGCCCTTGCCGCGTACTTTCAATCGGAACCCTTGGAAGATTTCAAGGCCGAAGTCCGTCGTGCGTATCGAAGCCGCAAGCTAACCATCGCGCAAGTTCGAGCAATGGAATTGCATGCCGATATGAACGGCTGGGCATCCGCCTCACTTCCGAGCGTGCATGGTCGCGATACGCGACTCCCTGAGCCCGACCAAGAGACGCCCAAGACTTCAAAACCCCGACGCGTCGATGCCGGAGTTACGGATGCCCCGGCGCTGAAGGTTGCCGACCTGGGTCGCTTTACGGTTGGCGAATCGGTTTGGCAGGAGGACGAAGAATATCACGTCCATCAGGTTACCGCCGACGGCCAACTGGTTTCCGTCATCGGGCCTGACGGTCAGGTCACAATCGTCCTGCCGAAATCTACGGAGTAGCGATGCCATTCAACCCCAATATCCCATTCGCTCGTCAGCCCTCGACATCAGGCCAGCCGTACGTTCGCCCCGGTGCAGATGCCGATGCCAACTCCGTGGAGGATTTTGGTGACGACATAACGCCCTTCGTTCTCGATGGACTCGTCTTCCCCCGCGCTGTTTCGAGAACCATCGCGGCGATGCCGCCAGCCGAATTCGAGCAATGGAAGAAAGACCGTATCCGGGCGAAGGTCGATGCGCTCTACCTCGCCGAAATCCTTGAGTTCGATATGTGCGCGGAACCTCACGAACTGCTCTTCAAACAATTAATTCCGATGCAATATCCCGCCCCGGATATCTCCCAACTCACCACGCGGACAGGCAAGAAGAAAACGATGATTCTTTGGCCGCGCGGCGTTTTCAAAACATCGGGAACCATCATATCCATCATCCAGATATTCCTGAGCTACCCCAACTCTCGCGTTCTGTTCTTAACCAGCACGCTGGACTTGGCGAAGCAACAACTCGCCCGCATCGTCGCTCACTTCGAAATCGGCGCGAAACCCCGCTTCAAATATTTGTTCCCTGAGTACTGCTATACGGAACGCCAAAATCGCAAAACAAAAGAGTGGGAGATTCACCAAGACGCGCTCGGGAGTGCGAAGAGCTTCAATCTCCCCTGCCGCACCAACATGACGTTCGCGGAGAAGAGTTTTACGCTCGCAACGCCACTGTCAGGAAAGACCGGAAGCCACTACGATTTCATTTTCATAGATGACTTGGTGAACGAGAATACCGTCGACAACGACCAGATGTTGGAGAAGAGTTATCGCCAGTATACACGAATCGTTCCTGTGCTCGAACCGGGCGGGCTGATTGTAATGTCGGGAACTCGCTACCACTTTGCGGATGCGTACGCTCGAATTCAAGAACAGGCCGCCAAAGCGGGCGAACTCTCCACATGGCAATTCTCAATCAAATCGTGTTGGGTAAGCCGCTGCCTGAACTGCCAGTGCTCTTCGGCGTGGCATGATGAACAGGTCAACATCCTGCAACCTCCATGCATCAAGTGCGGCGACAAATGCCCGGGGTTCAAATCGGACGGGAGCGTCGGTTCGATATTTCCGCTCACTCCTGCGCGAAACGGTCGGCAAGTTGGCCAGAGCGTCCAGATGTATCAGGCGATTCGCGCAGAGGTCGGGCCTCAAGAGTTTGCGAACCAATATGAGAATTCGCCACTCGCGTCAGAGTACACAACATTTACGGAGACGCTTATCGGCGCTTCAACTTTGCACGATATTAATCAAATTCCGAATTATTCTTCCGGTACGACGTTCATCGTCGGCGATCTTGCTGATTCCGCGGACAGCGGTGACAACTCTGTTATGTATGTTTGCCGGTCGTGGCAGGGACGGCTGTATGTATTCCATTGTGTATTCGGCAAGTTTGGTTCGCCGCAGTTGATTGATGCGATTATCGGCATCGTTCGCGACCCGCGTTCGCGGCCTCACGCTGTCTATTTTGAAAAGACATTAGGCTCAGGGCACCTTGACGGTCTTCTCACCGCCCGCATGACCGCGCTCGGTCTGCCGTTGATTCCGATTACGTGGGTGAAGTCGGGCAACGTCAAGGGTTCAAAAGACCGCCGCATTCGGAATATCGCGGAAGGTTTCACGTCGAAGCGTCTTTGGCTTTTCGCCGGGATGCCGGGGTACCAAGATTTGGTGGGCGAGTTGTGCCGCTTCCCGCGCACCAAGCACGACGATTTCGCCGATGCGCTCGGGAGGGT
>JBAQJG010000120.1:0-2262 GCA_049300145.1 Chthoniobacterales bacterium
GGTTGGGACACTTGCGCTCGACAAAGGTCTGCTCGTCCAGGTCGTTGTATCGGAAGTGACATGACCACCGAATTGAATTATCAATCCGAAGCGTTTGCAACCTCAAAGGTTCCTCTCTCGACGTTGGAGGCCCTGTCATATTGTAGCAGCACAGTTACGGCCGTGGTGTGGGCTCTGACAGCCTGTCTTAGGACGGATGTCAAATCATCTCCCCGTGGACAAAGAAATTCGTCAACGTCGTTCATAATAACCCATTCTGGATCGTGTTCGCCGATCACGCGTTGCACAACTGTCTCGCCAAAATGTCGTGAGGCACAGTGACGATATGGCAACCGCAAACGGCCGCCTGAAAGATGTTCAACACCTCCCGCACGCTCGCCCAGAGCAGTTCGGCTGAAGGCAGAGAACCTATTGCTTTCAGCGACTCCTTCATCAGCGGAAGGGGATCAACCCCGGTGTCAGCTATGCGGCCGGCAAAAACGGAGACGACAGATGGAACCTCCTTTTTCAACGCGGCGGCCACACCTTTCACCTGCTCCAGAGTGAGAATCGCGGTCACATTTACTTTGACGCCTTCAGTGGCTAACTCTGCGATGAGAGGAAGCGCTGGTTCGGCGCGCGTATTCGTAATCGGAATCTTAACGTAAACATTCTCCTGCCAATCCCGAATCTTCAGCGCCTGCCGGCGCATCTCTGGAAATTCATCGGAAAAAACCTCGAAAGAAATCGGCTTGTCCGTGACCTTTTCTAAAACCGAACGTGCGATTGCTTCCCATGGCGCATCAGAAAATCATCTTTGTCACAGGTTCGTCAGGATTGATCGGATCCGAGGTGTGCCTTTTCTATCACCAGCAAGGATTCCGGGTGCACGGGGTAGATAACAATCAACGTGAGCTATTTTTCGGTCCGCAAGGGGACAGTCGTTGGAATCAGTAGCGGCTCTCAGATCTGATTCCCGGCTTCGTTCATCACGAGCTTGATATTCGCGACCGCCCCGGCATGCTCTCGCTGGTTCGCATTCATTCCTTTGACGTTGCACGCTTCATGTTCGAATTCAGCCAGGCGCCGCGGCCGGGGCGAGGTTTATAATTTGGGAGGTGGCAGGGGAAATTCCTGCTCGATCCTCGAAGCGTTTGATTTGAAGGAAAAATTTACGGGCCAAGCGCAGAAGTACGCGTATTTAGAGGAAAACCGCAGCGGGGATCATATTTGTTACTAAAGTGATCTGCGCAAAATGCGTGCGCACTATCCGAACTGGGATATAACAAAGTCGCTCGAAGAGACCATCGGGGAGATTGTCGCTTCGTGGCGCGAACGCCAAGTATGAAAGTTCTCATCACTGGAGTCTGCGGGTTCGTTGCCAGCAGCGTCGCTCACGCGTTGCTGGATTATGATTCTTCGCTCTCCATCCTAGGGCTCGATAATTTTATTCGACCGGGGAGCGAAACGAATCGCGCCCCGCTTAAATCACGCGGGGTTAAAGTTTTTCACGGCGATATCCGCTGCCAGAGTGATTTTGAAATGATCCCGCCGACCGATTGGGTGATCGATGCGGCCGCAAATCCCAGTGTGCTCGCAGGTGTGGACGGAAAAACGAGCAGTCGCCAATTGATCGAGCACAATCTTGTCGGCACAATCAACATGCTCGAATACTGCAAACGCGTTCGCTCCGGGTTCATCCTGATAAGCACCAGTCGCGTTTATTCGACTTCGCCGCTGAGCGCGTTGCCTATCGAAGTCGTCGATCGCGCATATCGCCCTCGATTCGACGGGCTTTCTGTCACCGGCCTCTCGCGTGAAGGTATTTCCGAAGATTTTTCCACCGTTCCGCCGGCTTCCCTTTATGGAACGACCAAATTCGCTTCCGAGAATCTCGCGCTCGAATACGCGGAGGCTTTCGATTTTCCAGTTTGGGTCAATCGTTGCGGTGTGCTCGCAGGCGCCGGTCAGTTCGGACGCGCCGATCAAGGGATTTTTCCATTCTGGATCAATTCGTATTTGCAAAAGCGGCCCCTCAAATACATCGGGTTTGGCGGGATGGGTTATCAGGTCCGGGACTGTTTTCATCCGCGCGATCTGGCGGAAATGCTGTGGAAACAAATGAGCGCCACGAAGAGCAGTGCGAATCGCTTGCAAAATTTAAGTGGCGGCGTTGAGTCTGCTACATCACTTGCCCAACTTAGCGATTGGTGCGCCGAGCGATTCGGGCGCCGCGAAGTCGCGCGGGATTCAACGCCACGTCCGTTCGACATTCCCTGGATG
>JBAQJG010000121.1:0-3435 GCA_049300145.1 Chthoniobacterales bacterium
ACAAGCAGCCGTTCGGGGCTCGGCTCCAACTTCTTGTGCGGCTGACGCTCAATACCGGGAAGCATCCGGCAACGAGCCAGCTCGACTGGCTCAGCTCGACGACGGCTATGATCGTGCTATTTTGGTCCAGGGCGATGAGGGATCTGCTCAAGTCGTTCGGCTGGGGCATTGAGGCACTCCATCGTTACATGCAGCGACAAAGTTGCCATTCCTCGTCGCCCGCCCCATAGCGTCTCTCGGTCCCCCGGCTGCGGTAGGCTCAGTTTCGTGTCATCCGCTCGGTTTGCCTGCGAGGGATAGCGCGTCGGAGCGGGCGGCGTGGTTCATCTCTCTTTCTTTTCGCGCGGCTAGCTGCTCGGCATGCCATTCCATGGATCCCACGGCCCAATTGGTTTTTGGGGACTGCGATTTGAGTTTCTCCTTCGCTTCCGCCTTCTGGCGCAAGTACTCGGGTTCATCGGGAAGCACTTGGGTAAGAAACTCGAACCGCTGCCGTTCTTTCCGAACCTGGGCAAGTATTTCGCTTCGGCCTCGTGTTAACTGCCCGGCGCCGCTTATCGGCGGGCCCGGATCGAGCTTGGTCTGTGCGGGCTGGCGCTGCCGGGTTCGCCCAGGCCGCTCAACGCCTCCTGGATTCCTTCACTTAGGGGGGCCGGCGCGTCGTACCGCAATGTGCGGGAATTAAGAGTTCGCGGCCTAACGCCCATATGTTTCACGGCTGCAATTTGATCGATCGTGGTGGGGCAGCAAGATCCGCCTATCGCAAGCCTGCCCTTAAGGGGAGCCATGTCGCAATCTGTACATCCGCTGATCGAAGCCCGACGTGATCAGATGTTCCCCGTTCTGGAGGCGGCGGAGATCGGTCGGCTGTGGCGGTTCGGTGAGCTCAAATCCTATGCGGCGGGCGAACGCATCGTCGCGACCGGTGAAATCGCGCCCGGCGCATTCGTCATTCTGACAGGCCGGGTCGATATCATGCAGAGCGGAGGACTGGGACATTCGCAGCTTATCGTGACGCATGGCCCGGGCTCGTTCATGGGCGAGCTCGCGCAACTATCCGACCGACCGTCCCTGGTCGATGCGTACGCCAAGGAAAAGGTCGAGTCACTCGTCATTCCGCCGCGCAGGCTGCGCGATCTGTTGGTGGAGGAGGCCGAACTGGGCGAGCGCATCATGCGAGCCTTGATCCTGCGCCGCGTCGGCCTTCTCGATGTGGGAGCCGGCGGGCCGGTGATCGTCGGCGGCGCCGATCATGCCGATGTTCTGCGCCTCGAAGGTTTCCTCACCCGCAACGGGCATCCGCACCAGCGGTTGGACCCAAAGACCGATCCGTGTGCGCAAACCCTAATTGATCGCTTCCACATCGCCGCTCGCGATTTGCCGATCGTTCTCTGTCCCAATGGACAGCTGTTGCGCAATCCGAGCGACGTCGAACTCGCCCGTTGCATCGGCCTTGTCAAACCGATCGACCCGGACAAGATTTTTGACGTGGTCATCGTCGGCGCCGGGCCGGCGGGTCTTGCCGCCTCGGTTTATGCAGGATCCGAGGGGCTGTCGGTGCTCGCTCTGGATTGTCGCGCATTCGGCGGTCAAGCCGGTGCGTCGGCGCGCATCGAGAACTATCTGGGCTTTCCGACCGGCATCACCGGCCTGGCCCTGATGGCGCGAGCCTATAACCAGGCACTAAAATTCGGCGTCGACATGGCGATCCCGGACGAGGTGGCGAGCCTGCAGGGCCAGACCGCTGCGGATGCTGGACGCTTTCTGCTCACACTCGCGAACAAGGAGTGCGTTCGCGCCCGCACCGTCGTCATCGCCAGCGGCGCACGGTATCGCCGTCTCGATCTCGAAAATCTCGCATCCTTCGAGGGCTCCTGCGTCCACTATTGGGCATCGCCGCTCGAGGGAAGGCTGTGCGCCGGGCAAGAAGTGGCATTGGTGGGCGGGGGCAATTCCGCCGGCCAGGCGGCGGTATATCTGTCGAGCCAGGTCGCCAAGGTCTGGCTGATCGTTCGCGGACCCAGTCTCGAAGCGAGCATGTCGCGCTACCTGGTCGACCGCATTACCGCAAGACCGAAGGTCGAAATCTTGACCGAGACGACAGTCACCGCTCTCGAAGGGCAGGACGGTATTCTCGAAGCGATCCGCTGTCGCTCTCAGCGATCGGGTGAAGAGCTGAGGCGGGCGATCCGCCACCTGTTTTTATTCATCGGCGCGGAGCCGAATACCGAATGGTTGTCCCGGTCCGGCGTGACGCTCGACGCCAAGGGCTTCGTACGCACCGACGCGAACCCCCGCAGACCGCTCGAGACCAGTCTGCCCGGCGTATTCGCGATCGGGGACGTGCGCTCGGGATCGGTCAAGCGCGTTGCGGCGTCTGTCGGAGAGGGCGCACATGTGGTCGCCGCGCTGCACGCTTTTCTTGCGGAAGCCGGCGATAAAGCCGCGCTCCCCGCCAACACCGGGAGACAGTGATGTCCGACGAATGCACCCACGCCGACGCCATTCGCGACGTGACGCCGAGCGCGCTCGGCTGCGAGGAGTGTCTGAAGATAGGTTCGCCGTGGGTCCATCTACGCCTATGCCGAACCTGCGGCCATGTTGGCTGTTGCGACGACTCGCCGAACCGCCACGCCACGAAGCACTTTCACAATACGCGCCATCCGATCATCGAAGGCTATGACCCACCCGAAGGCTGGGGATGGTGTTACGTGGATGAGATCATGCTCGACCTCAGCGATCGCGCCACGCCCCACAACGGTCCTATCCCTCGCTACTATTAAATCGGCGGTGCACCTGCCGCGTCCGCGGCTTTTCCTGGGCAAGGGGTTAGGCCGGGCACATCGCGCTTATGATGAGAAGCGTGGGATCTGGGACCAGTCGCGTGGAGACGGTGCCGGCGGGATCGGCAGCGCGATGTCGGCCATCCGCGATCCCTCCGGCGTTCTGATCCTCCAGGATCATCAGGAACGGCTTCGACACCGGCGTCTGACCGGCATAGGTGGGGCGTGACCGACTACGTCAGGCGCTGGATTGCTGCGCCGGTCAAAACCGGGTCGGCGAAAATCGCGAAATCCACGTTCTAGAAAATGGGGGACAAGGAGGCGATATGCGGGGGAGTTCGTCAACAATAGCTGAAGTGCACTCCGATGTTGAGGCCGCCAGATTATGCTTCGTGATCAGTGCAAATTCGGAACGCACGTTCCCCACCACCAGTCGCCCCGCCAGTCGCGCCGGAGGGCCTGATGCCGACCGACCCCGCAGGCTTGGTCTCCCAGCTCGAAGGAGCGCGCGGCACCAAGCTGGACCCAGTTATCCTTGTCCGGGTTCGGCGCAGCCTGCACGGGGGCGACCGCCAAAGCTACCAAGCCTATGAACGTGGCAACGATCACGCGCATTTCTGACTTCCATAGCCTCGAAGAAGGGACTGTAATG
>JBAQJG010000122.1:0-3097 GCA_049300145.1 Chthoniobacterales bacterium
TCGCTGGGGCCGCTCGATTTTTTTCGCTCCCTGAAATAAGCGTCTGGCCGCGCCAACTCCAAGCACAATGCATAGGACCGCACCGAGCGCGAGGTAGAGCGCGCCAGAGTCAAGCAAACCTTGAAGGGCGTCACTCATTCAGCCGCCGTACCTATCGTTTTTTCTCGGTCTTCTTGCCGGTTTTGCCGCGGACTGCTTTCGCGGCCACCGCAGGTCTTGATGCGCTGCCAGGCTCCGCGGAGCGCGCTGCAGTGGGCTTGGTAAGGCGGACGCCAGGCTGATCACCATTGGTAAACTCGACGCCGGCCGCCTCAAGCGCGCGCTGTAGCGCGTCAATCGTCCGCTCCTTCAATTCGTCTCCTCGCTCAAACCTAGCAACCGTGTCGATTGACACCTTCGCCGCTGCAGCAAGCTCTCGAACGCCCAATCCCAGAGCCGCGCGGGCCATCCGACATTGCACCGGTAAAAAAATCATATCAGCGTTCCGATTTCAGTTGCAATCTATGGTTTTTATCGGTATCGTAATAATGTGCTGAATTCAGCATTAAATAACGATTTCTGCAGCTTTTAGGCACCTGACCTCCTGGAAGGAGAGTGGATATGCGCACCGAAATAATAGCCGATTCAGTGACTAGGCGCTCCTTCATCGGCGGCTCCGACGCTCGGATCATCATGGGGAGCGATGAAACCGGCCTCATCCGCCTCTGGCACGAGAAACGGGGCGAAGCCGAGCCGGAGGACCTATCCGGCAACCTCATCGTCCAGCTCGGGCTGGTGACTGAAGCCCTCAACCGGCATTGGTTCGAGCGCAACACGGGGCAAACGGTCGAATGCGTCCAGCATCGGCTGCGGCATCCGGTGCTGCGGTGGATGGGCGCGACCCTCGACGGCATCGTCGCCGGCAGTCGGGCGGTGTTCGAGGCCAAATTCATGCTGCCCTGGTCGTTTTCGGAAGAAGCGGCGGCCGAGAAGCATATCGCGCAGCTCCAGCACAACATGTGGGTGACCAATTCCAGACTCGCGGCGCTCTCGGTGATTACCGGCGGCGGCAAGTGGGTTGAGATCAAGATAACCGCCGATTCCCTCTACCAGCACCTCCTATTGACTGCGGAAAAGAAATTCTGGCGCTGCGTCGAGAGCGGCGAGCCCCCTCGCCTCTTCGGGGTCGAATCACCGCGGGCCCGCCTCGAGGCGGTGCGGATCGTCGACATGAGTTCGTCCAATGCCTGGGCGGAATTCTCCAACGTCTTTCGCCGCACGCGAGACGCTTACCTTGAGCATGAAAATGCAAAGACGGAGCTCAAAGGGCTCATGCCGGAGGACGCCAAGGAGGCCATCGGGCACGGCGTCCGGGCCAAACGCTCAAAATCGGGCGCGGTGAGCTTTGATGTCCTGAACAGGAAGGGCGAGAGCCATGCACCGCTCCAGTGATACAATCGGCAATATTTCCGGCGCGCTCGCCAAAGCCCAGGCCGAGCTGACGAATCCGGAGAAATCGCTCGTTGCCATCATCCGGTCCCCCTTCCCCCGTGAAGCCGACCGCACCTTCCGCTATGCCCCGCTGTCGAGCGGCCTGGACATTGTCCGCAAGAGCCTTGGCCGGCATGAGATCGCGACCATCCAATCGACGGAAATCGATAAAGAGGCCGGCCTGCTTCGGCTCACGACCATTCTCGCGCATTCGTCTGGGGAATGGGTCTCGTCGGAATGGCCAGTATGCCCGATGTCCGATATCGCCTCGGCGCAGAGCATGGGCGCCGCCCTCACCTATGCGCGGCGGTATGCGCTTTTCACGCTGGTTGGCATTGCCGGAGAAGATGATCTTGACGCGCCGGATCTCGGTGCCGACCCCAACCCCGCAGCAGAGCTGCCACGACCGCCGGATCACCGCAAGCCGTCGAATGGGCAAGATGCGGGAGGGCAAAGGGCGGCAGCGGATGGTCGGAAGTTCCCGGGCCCTTCAGCAAAGTCCGTCCTCGGAGAACAACTATCGGCAAGCCTTCGCGAAAGCCTGATAGAGCAAATGGCAGCCATAAACTCGGAGGACGAGGCGGCCGCCTGGGCGCATCGGAATCTCCCTGCCAAGAACACGCTGACAGCCGCAGATGCCAAAATTGTCGAGGAGCGGTTTCAGGCGAGACTCAGCAAAATCCGTGACGGTCGGGATCCTGGCGGGCCAGGTGCGCCCTCTGGTGTGGAGTCGGGCGGTCTCGTCCCAGGCGAGACCTACGACCCCCCTCGTGCCGTCCCGGACCAAAGGGAGACTGTCGGCCTGGACGATGCCGCCAGTCGCGAGAAGACTCCTGCTGCCGCCGCCAAGCGGACACGCAGAAGTCCAGTGGGTGCCTTGGGCAAGACGGTTCGCCTGCGCGATAAAGGGCACCGGAAGTTTGTGATGCGGCAGCCGTGCCTGGTGTGCGGCCGCGTGCCGTCGGATCCCCATCATCTCACCTTCACCCAACCGCGCGCACTCGGACGCCGCGTAAGCGACGAGTTCACGGTCCCGGTCTGCCGGATACATCACCGCGAGCTTCATCGCTCGGGTGACGAGCTCGCATGGTGGCGCCGGCTCAATATTGATCCGCTTCCGGTTGCGCTCAAACTTTGGCAGCACAGCCGTGCCGAGGGCAAACTGTTCCAAGGGACCGAAGCGGTCACCCAAGGGAGAACCGCAACGGGCCCCTCAGCTCAAGCTCGATCGGACACGAGCGGTAATTCGGGAAGCGTCCAGTAGTCCAGCCATTCCTGGGCGCGTCCATATCCCCGGGGTCACAGCTGAGACGAGCAACCGATACATGCTCATCGACATCGCACGACCTGAGGACCTGTTCCACACCGCGGTTGGCACCGCATTTGCCGATATCATGACTGATGGGCACCGAGAAACCTGGCCGATCCGCAGCAAACGGTTTCGCGCGTTCCTGCGCCGTTGCCATTACCAGGCGACCCGGGAAGCTGCGAGCGTGGCGGAGATCAGGTCGGCGCTGGATCTGCTCGAGGCCCGGGCGCAATTCGATGGCCCGGAGCGGACCGTCCATATTCGCATCGCCGAGCATGCCGGACACATCTATCTCGATCTTGCCGATGAGAACTGGCA
>JBAQJG010000123.1:0-3487 GCA_049300145.1 Chthoniobacterales bacterium
TCCTCCTCAGCAATCGATCGCAGCTTGTCCAATGTTTCATCATCCAGCGCGGCCACGATGAGCAATATCGCATCCGCTCCGGCTTCGGCAGCTTCAAATAATTGCACCGGATGAATGATGAAATCCTTTCGCAGGACGGGCAACGCGGTCGTGGCGCGAACTTCGAGCAAATCGTCAATCGATCCGCCGAAGAAATGTTTTTCCGTGAGCACGGAGATGGCGCAGGCACCGGCATTCTGATAAAGCGAAGCGGCGTCAGCCGGTCGCAGGTCCTCGCGAATATTTCCTTTCGATGGAGATCGCCGCTTGTATTCGGCGATGATTTTGATCTCGGGATTTTTCGCAGCGAGCATTTTGCACAACCGATGCGGTTCGGCCTTTTCTCTGACACGAAGGGCATTGTTACGGATCGAATCCTCCGGTCGAACGCGAAGCAGTTCGGTAAGGTCTTCTCGCTTCCGGCGTAGAATCTCGGCGAGCAAATTAGTCATTATTTCTAACTGTTGGTAGCTTTGACCAACGCTTCCAGTTTCGCGGCCGCGCGCCCGCTGTCGATACCTCATTCGCATTAGGAGGAATTTTCGGTAACAGTCCAAGTCCAATCACATGTTAGCGCACGACTAAATCCGAAAGTTCTAGAGGCCATGCTCATCGTAATGAAATCTGGCGCCACCGAAGAGGAAATCTCTCGGGTCGCCGACACGATTCGCGAATTGGGTTTCCGTCCCCACGTCATGCCGGGAGCGACCCGGACGGCGATTGGTCTGACCGGCAATCAAGGGGCGCTTGATCCGGTTCAATTCGAGAACCTGCCGGGCGTGGCGGAGGCGATTCGGGTCAGCAAACCGTACAAGCTCGTCACGCTCGATCTCCGGCCGGAGAAAACAGTCGTCAAAGTAGGCGAGGCAAGCATCGGGGGCGATCAATTCGCCATCATTGCCGGGCCGTGCGCGGTCGAAAGCCGCGAGACCACGTTTGCGATTGCCGAGGCTGTCCGTCGAAGCGGCGCGAAATTCTTCCGGGGCGGCGCTTGTAAGCCGCGCACTTCACCGTACGCATTTCAAGGATTGGGTGACGAAGGTTGGAAAATACTCTCCGAAGTGAGGGAAAACTTCGGACTGAAGATTGTCGCTGAAGCGCTGGATGAATCGAGCCTTGACCAGGCGGAACAACATGTCGACGTCATCCAGATCGGAGCCCGCAACATGCAGAACTTTTCCCTGCTCCGGCGGGCCGGGCGATCGAAACTTCCCATCCTGCTTAAACGCGGCATGGCCGCGATGCTCGACGAATGGCTACTCGCGGCGGAATACATCATGGCGGAGGGCAATTACGCGGTCGTGTTGTGCGAAAGAGGCGTGCGCACCTTTGCGCAACACACGCGCAACACGCTCGATCTCGCCTCAATTCCGGCCGTGCGCCACATTTCGCATCTGCCGGTTATTGTCGATCCGTCACATGGCACCGGCAAAAATTATATGGTGACGCCGCTGGCTTGCGCCGGAGCCGCCGCGGGTGCCGATGGACTTATCGTGGAAGTGCATAATGATCCGCCCCGCGCGCTCTCCGACGGCGCGCAAGCTCTCACTTTCGCCGAGTACCAACAACTCGTCGAGGAAGTGACGGCGATTCGTCAGGTCGTCTCAGCCAGGCAAAGCCGTGTTGCTCATCCTCGATAATTACGATTCGTTTACCTACAACCTCGTCCAATATTTTGGCGAGCTTGGCTGTGAACCCGTTGTTCGGCGTAACGACGCCATCTCGGTTGATGAAATTGCCAAACTGAAGCCGACACATATTTGCATCTCCCCCGGACCGGGAAGACCCGCCGAAGCGGGAATAAGCGAAGAAGTCGTGCGCCGGTTCGCATCGAGCGTGCCCTTGCTTGGTGTTTGCCTGGGTCACCAGTGCATCGCGGAAGTTTTTGGCGGAAAGGTTGTCCATTCGGAGAGGTTGATGCACGGCAAAACTTCCGAGATCCATCACGACGGGTCGGGCGTTTTCGCCGGACTGCCAAATCCATTTTCCGCCACGCGCTATCATTCGCTTATCGTCGCGCCGGAGACTTTGCCCGATGAGCTCGCCGTCACCGCAAAAACGGCTGAAGGCGAGATCATGGGACTGCACCATCGAGAGTTCCCGTTGCATGGAGTGCAGTTTCACCCGGAGTCGATTCTGACCGGGCAAGGCCGGAAGCTGCTCGCGAATTTTCTCGCGCTCTGAACGCGGACTGTCGCGATGCGATAATGGAACCGCAATTTATCCCTTCACGCGGGGAATTTCGTGAACTCGCCCAACGCGGTAACGTAGTTCCCGTTTACACCGATTGGGTCGCCGACAGCGAGACTCCTGTTTCCGCCTTCAGCAAACTGGATCGCGGCGGCTATTCGTTCCTGTTTGAGTCCACGGAAAAGAACGACGTCTCGGGCCGCTTCTCGTTCGTGGGTACCGACCCGGAAATTGTGATTCGGAGCCGCAATTATGAGATCACAATCACAGAGCTAGATAAAACCGGTAATTCTCAATCGTCCTCCGACCCGCTGGTGGAACTTCGCCAACTAATGGCGAAATATCGATTCGTAACACGGCCGGAACTTCCGCGTTTCGTCGGCGGCGCCGTCGGTTTCCTGGGCTATGACGCGGCCCGTTTTTTTGAGCCGACCGTTCCCGTGGCTGAGCACGACGACTTGTCTCTGCCGGAAATGCTCTTCGTCATTGCGGGCGCGGTCGTTGTCTTCGACCACCGATTGCGCACGGTGCGAGTTCTTAGCAACGCTTTCTCAAATGCCGGAGACGACCCGGACACGGTTTACGATCGCGCCAAACAACGCATTTGCGAAATCCTTGGCCGGCTGAAGGCGCCGACAACCCTGGCGCCACTGCCGGTCGATTGTCCTAGCACGCCGCTGTTACCGCGAAGCAGCACCAACCGCAATGAGTTCGAACAACTTGTTCGTCAGACAAAGGATTATATTAAACGCGGAGATATCTTTCAGCTCGTTCTCTCGCGCCTCTTTGACGTCGATTTCGACAAGGACGCGCTCGCCCTTTACCGCTGTCTGCGCTTCGTGAATCCCTCGCCCTACATGTTTTGTCTTAATTTCGCCGGCGAATTTTCTCTCGTTGGCAGCTCGCCGGAGATGCACGTCCGCGTCGTCGACGGGTTGGTCGAGATTCGACCGATCGCAGGCACGCGCCGGCGCGGCCGAACGCCTGATGAGGACGAGCGCAATGCCGCGGACTTGCTCGCCGATGCCAAGGAGCGTGCTGAACATGTAATGCTGCTCGACCTGGCGCGAAACGATTTGGGGAGAATCGCGGAGTTTGGAAGCGTTCGTGTCACAGAGCAGATGGGGATCGAGCGTTACAGTCACGTCATGCATATCGTGTCCCACGTCGTCGCGCGGTTGCGCACCAATCAGGACGCTTACGATGTTTTGCGAGCTACCTTTCCAGCGGGCACGGTCTCGGGAGCGCCCAAAGTGCG
>JBAQJG010000124.1:0-2091 GCA_049300145.1 Chthoniobacterales bacterium
GAGTTTCGCACCATTCGACAATGTGATGGGTTCATTGTTGGCAAACGCCTCCGCGTCGGCACCGTACGTACTTCGTTGTCACGAGAATACCTCTTGAGGCTCCCTCTTTTTTACTACGGCCCAGAGATCCCGGACCGCGCTCACGTTCAAGAGAGCGCGCATGGGTCCTGTGGCCCCGAAAGCGCGAGGAAACTCGGTCGCCGCGAGAGTATGCGAAGGGCATGGTGAGCGCTGCCCGGGCAGTGTGAGGCAATCCAGGCGAAATGTTGAGCTAGTTGGCTAAAACCGCGATCTAACGACACACCTCCCCTGTTCACCCAAGCGTCGATTTGGAGCAAGCACATGTTCAAAAGCGTTGCGCTGCCTTACAGGGAATCGTATCATATGCGCGATGGTCGTAATTTTCGGGCGAAGGCATGCGTCAATTCACTCCCTTCGGGAAGCGCGTTATGTGCATTACGGATTCAGCTGGTGTGCCCCCAAAGAATGGATTAATTTTGATGCCTCGCAGAGCATGAGATGGGAGCGGAAGTCCCGGCGTGAACCTCGGCGAATTTATTTCGTTGAATCGTGAAATATACAGTGTCAACGCACCGCTTCTTTTCGAACGAAGCAACGGCACTTCCGCCATCGCGAGGCGGCTCGGCCCCGAGCGGACACCCGAAAGTGAAATCGACGACAGTTTCAAGAACATCGCCTTCGCCGTGCAGGATGCATGCGAGAACGCCATGCTGGCCCTGGTGAAGCTGGCGACCGAAAAAACCGGTTGTCGCAATGTGTGTCTTGCTGGCGGGGTAGCGCTCAATTCAAAGGCCAACGGGAAGATTCAGGCTTCGGGCATAGTTGACAATATCTTTGTTCAGCCCGCGGCTTCGGATGACGGCGTAGCGCTCGGCGCGGTGTTTGCGCCTTACCTGGACGGCGGCGGCCATTTGCCGATGAAGCCGCTTCGTCACGCGTACCTCGGCCCGGAATTTCTCGATGATGAAATTGAAAAGTCGCTGAGGACTTACAAGCTGCGCGCGTCAAAACTGAGTGACATCGCCACAACCACCGCCGAACTTCTCGCCAGTGGAAAAATCATTGGGTGGTTCCAGGGGCGGATGGAGTTCGGCCCGCGCGCCCTCGGGCACCGCTCGATCCTGGCCGATCCTCGCGACCCGGAAATGAACGCCAAAGTGAACAACGCCGTCAAATTTCGTGAATGGTGGCGCCCGTTCGCGCCTTCCCTGTTGAAGGAAGTGGCAGGGGAATATCTCGAGCACGCCTGTGATTCTCCGTTCATGATTCTCACGAATCCGGTGAGGCCCGAAAAGCGCAGCGTAATTCCCTCGGTAACGCACGTCGACGGAAGCGCACGCCCGCAGACAGTGGAGAAGGAAGTCAACCCACTGTACTGGAATCTGATCAACGAATTCGGCAAGCGCACCGGTGTGCCCGTTATCATGAACACCTCATTCAACCTTCGCGGAGAGGCGATCGTAAACACCCCGACCGACGCGATCCGGACATTTTTCAGCTCCGGCATGGACGCTCTCATCATCGGCTCTTTCCTGGTGGAAAAATGAATGAAAAACCTATGATTCTGCTCCTTGGAGGGACGAGCCCACCGACGGCGTCGTGGACTATTGCGAGATGCTGCGCGAAGCCGGCACCCAGCGCGGACTGTCCTTTGAGCTCGTGTCGGTTCCCTGGGCAGAACGAGGGTGGGGCGCGGCCCGCACCGAACTAAGCAAGGCGGCCTTGTCGTGCCGGGGACGCTGAGTTCTAATGCAATTCATGACGCTGGCGTGGTCCTATCGCGGTTTTCCTTTGGGAGCTCCGCGCTTTCTAGGAATTCTACGGCGAGGCGGCGCGCGACTCGCGGTTGTCTTCCACGATGTGGCGGCGCTCGAGAATATTGTCGGCGGCGCGTCTTCCGGCAACTCTATGCTCTTTCGGAATTGGCGATTTTCACGGTTCCCGTCAACTTAGTTCCCTGGTTACCGCTGCATCGTGAAAAAGCCACCTTCATACCCGTCGGGGCAAACTGCCCGGAGGGGGTTCCGTCAGCACGAGACGATACTCGTGTGGCAAAGACTGTCGCGGTGT
>JBAQJG010000125.1:0-4615 GCA_049300145.1 Chthoniobacterales bacterium
GAATCGTGAAGGTACAAAATCACATCACCATTGAATCATAGTAGGGTGGCTCGAAGGGCACGGGTTGGCTATCTTCCAACCCAAGCGAATGCCAAAACCGGGTAGTGTCACTTTTTTGTGTGCGGCTCGATTTTTGGCTTTGCTGTCTAACATTAGAGAGAGTTGTTCTAACGACGTCAGCGGGAGCCGGCGAGACCGTCTCCCAAAAACGGTCGGCTCTAGCCGGGCCCGGTGTGATCAACGCACAGCGTTGTTCAAGTCGTCGGAAACAACTCTCGACTTTTCTCATGGCTTTTAGGCGCGGCGAGCTGGATCTCCCGCACCGTCATAGCCTGGGCATGCACACACTGAGGTTCATCGCAAACAGCGTTAATTCTGCACTTCACTAAAGCAAGAGGTCTCATCTTCGGCCTTTTTGGAGGTTTGTCGACACCATGACTGTGAAAGCGCCCCAACTGGTCTTCTGTCGAAACGAGAGTGTGAGCGCGGGGTTGAGACGTATCGTCGATGACCTGATCAAGAGCGCCATCGTGCGTATCAAACAACCGTCCACGGACCGCGAAGAAGATTTGCACCAGGTTCGGTTGGTGATCAAAAGACTACGGGCCATCTTGCAACTGCTGCGACCGCTCGTCAGTAAGACGTTCTTTAAACGCGAAAACGCTCGTCTTCGTTCTGCCGCCAGGCGCCTCGCCCGTCTGCGCGATCTTGCGGTGGCGCGACGCACGCTTGAACAGGTCACTGACAAGCTTGGGGGCCGTTCACGGGACGCTGTAATCCAGGAAGTGTTTGAGAGCTTCCTCGCTCAAACCCCCGCATCGTCTCATTACGACGATGACCGTGAAAAAGCGCTCCGACTCGCTGCGAGAGCCCTCGCGCAAACGCGCCATGCCTTTCACGCGCTGTCTTTGCCCGATCGTGGCTGGAAAACAATCGAACCGGGTTTGAAGAAACTGTATTGCTAGAATCGAACGTGGATGAAATGTGCTTCGTCCAGCGATAAAGACGAGGATTTTCACGAATGGCGAAAACGGGTAAAATACTACTTCTATCTACTGAAGATGCTTACACCAAGGTGGCCCAGCCGACTTGGGAAAGCGGTAAAACATTTAGATCGCTTACAAGACAAGCTGGGTAAAGACCATGATTTGGCTGTGCTGAAAAGCTTCCTGATGAAACATCTAAATAATCCCGTATACAGGACACCGGTGGGGAAGGTGATCCAATACCTGAAGAAACGGAGCGCGAAGTCTAGGAAGCAAAGCATGGCTCTTGGCAAGATACTTTTTGATGACAAGCCCGACCGGTGGATGAAGGCACTTCGGAAAAGGTGGGAGGATTGGCAGTCCTCTCCGAACGCACGCGGAAACCTGGCTCGCTAAACATCGGCGCGATGTCACAGCGCTGTTGGCTCAGGAATCTTGCATCGACCATCTGTCTACGCAGCAGGGGGTTGAAATCCGCCCGGCGCGTGATCGGAACTATGAAGACCGATTTCATCATTCCTTTGTCGTAACTCGTGCCTCCGCCGGTGCGAGGTGATGCTCGAACCACTCGCGTGCCAGCCGCGCCACCTCATCAGAGTGCTCCAGGCTCTGCGAAGAGGTGTGTCGCTCCGGGAACGATCACCAGCCGCTTCTCGCAGCGGAGCTGCGCGAGCGCCGCTTGGTTCAACTGGATAACTGCGTAGTCATTTCCGCCGACGATGAGCAGCGTGGGGGCTTGAACGCCCGCCAGGGCTGGCCCAGCCAAATCAGGGCGCCCGCCCCTCGAAACAACTGCGCCCACTATTTGGGGGCGCTCGGCCGCGGACACTAGAGCGGCGGCGGCACCGGCGCTTGCGCCGAAGTAGCCGACCCGAAGGTGTCGTGTGTCGGGGTACTGCGTGAGCCAGTCCGTTGCAAACCGATGTCGAAGCGCAGATGCGCCGTCCGCAGATCGATCATCTCTTCTTCCGGGGTCAGCAGGTCAATCAAGAGGGTCGCTAGATTCGCCTCATTGAGCATCCGTGCTACATAGCGATTACGCGGGCTGTGCCGGCTGCTTCCGCTGCCGTGTGCGAATAGCACGACCCCACGAGGCTTCTTGGGTAGACTCAGGTTGCCCTTCAGCCTCACCGGAAACGCCACGCCACGGACCAGGCGCTCCTCAATTTTTGGTCCGGTATTTGCCATCACTTACACCTCTTTAGATTCCGAAAGGGAACGTCTCCCGAACTTCGCCCGCGTCCCACTCGGCGGTGCGCTCGAGCGGTTCGACCGCGCGCGTTTCATCGAAGTGGAGCACAGCGTCAAATTGGTCCCGCAGTCGCGCCCAAAAATAATGGCTCATCCGCTCAGTTTCGGGCAGATAAATGACGCCGATTGCGCGCTCGAGCTTTCGGTCACGCAAGCCCTCCGTCGCCGTGTCACCCTCGCGCCAGATGAGCAGGAATTGCGCGATTGCGGTGTCATGGAACATCTCCTCATAGCTGCCGGCAAGTGCCGGGCGAACGCGCTTGCGCTCGGCTGGCCCATTCCAATCGGAAGCGGCCGTGACCGTGCCGTGGTGCGTGGTGAACCCGACCAACACGGCATCACCGCCATACTGTTCGCGAACGAGCTGGCCGACGTTCAACTCCCCCCGCTGAGACCTCTCCGTTGCCCGTGCGTCGCCCAAGTGAGAATTATGCGCCCAGACCACGAGCTTCGCGGGGCCCCCCTGGCGATCAAGGTGTGCGGCCAGCGCGTTGAGCGTCTCGACCATGTGGCGGTCGCGCAGGTTCCAGGAAGAGACCTCCTCAAGGAACATCGAGCGGTAGTACTCCTTCGGCGTTTTTGACCAAACGGGCGTTCTGCTCAGCATAGAAAAGCTCATCCTCAGCCATGCGACCGTCACATCGCGCGTACTCCATCGCCCGCCGCTGCAATTCGACGAGCTGCGCGACGACATCCTCCTTGCATGATTTGGCAAGGCCGAGGCCTGCAGCGAAGCCATAGGTCTGGATGTCGTCACCAAACTGCTCGAAGCACGCGTAACGAGCGCGGGCGCGCCTCGCGGCGTCGGGATCAATTTTCTCGAGGTATCGCAGTACGGCTTCCATTGAAGCACGGAGGCTGTACAGATCGAGGCCGTAAAACCCGGTCTTGGTGGCGTTCGGCGAAAGCGCCTCATTATGATCGTGCAGCCACTCGAGGAACTCGACCACGTCGGTATTGCGCCACATCCAGGTCGGGAACCGCCGGAAGTCGGCGAGTGCTTCTATGGCAAAAACGTCGTCACTCGCGGCGTGCACGTAGCGGTTGACGCGGTAGGCGTCGGGCCAATCAGCCTCGACCGCGACGGCCGTAAAGCCTTTCTCCTTGATAAGCCGCTGCGTGATCTGGGCGCGCTCGTGGTAAAACTCGTGCGTGCCGTGGGATGCCTCGCCGAGCAGCACGAAGCGCGCGTTGCCAATTCGATCCATGAGCGGGTCGTAGTCTTGGGAGGTAACTGTTAGCCGGTGCGCAGTCTCTCCCAAGCTTTCCGTCAGTGTTGCGTCAGTCGTGGTTGGCATAATTTTTCTCCTTTTGGGTGATCACTCAGGCGTTTTCGCCTCTTCACCTGCCCGCGCGCTCCGCGCCAGTAGGTCGCGAACTTCTTCATCGGTCGCCTGTGAAAAATCCTCGTACCAGCATCCCACCGCGTAGAACGGCTCCGGCGTGACCGCACAGATAATTTCGTCAACTTCCCCCCTCAGCTGTTCGCAGGTTTCAGGTGATGCGATTGGCACCGCTACAACGATGCGTCCTACCTGCTGCTGTCGCAGCGCCTTAACGGCGGCAAGCATCGTGGCCCCGGTCGCCAGGCCGTCGTCCACAAGTATGACGGTCTTGCCACGTAGGTCGGGAGGTGGTCGATCGCCACGGTAAAGGCGCGCACGCCGGTCCAGTTCCTTCTGTTCCTTTGCAGCGACCGCCTCGATTACGTGGTCCGAAATGCGCAGTGCGCGTACAGTCTGATCGTTGAGCACGCGGACCCCTCCCGCGGCGATGGCGCCCATGGCGAACTCCTCGTGACCTGGAACTCCCAGCTTGCGCACAAGAAAGACGTCCAAGGGTGCGTTGAGTGCGCGGGCCACTTCATACGCAACGGGCACGCCGCCGCGCGGAAGGGCGAGCACGATCACGTCGGCGCGATTGGCGTAAGCCGCCAGCTTCCCGGCGAGTAGCCGGCCCGCTTCGGTTCGATCATGAAATGGTCTCGGCTCCATTTTTCCTCTCCTCCTTATCGGCCGGCAGGTGAGGCGCATTTGCTTCGTACAGGTCGCCGATCGAACCGTGAGCCAGGAACCGCTCCAGCGCGCCAGCGAAAATCACCACTTCTTGTTGGCGTCTTAGCCGCTATAGTGATTTCTCCTTTCTGAACTTTACCCATTAACATCTGCTTGAGAGCCGAATCGGCGCCAACAGAATAAAGTGAGTGAACAAACTGAACGATCGATAGAGAAGGAACTACCAAAGGCAACTCACCGCCGCACGATTCTTTGACTCTAGATCTTGATCAGACCTTTCCGAGTTCGATGATCGCGGCATCGATGCGGCTCCCGCGAAAAAATCAGATTTGATGAGGATCGCCTGCGCAATCGCACCATGAG
>JBAQJG010000126.1:0-2946 GCA_049300145.1 Chthoniobacterales bacterium
GCCTGGCAAGGCAAGCTCGTCACCACGGGAATTTTCAAGGAGCCGGTCAACGCGCCGGTGATGTTGCGCACGCTAAACCTCGATGGCGATGGACAAGCCGATCTCACTGTTCACGGTGGCGTAACCAAAGCGGTTTATGTTTAGCCCTTAGAGCACTACGGCTATTGGCGAGCTGAGTTACCGGGAGTGGATCTGCCCTGGGGAATGTTCGGAGAAAATTTCACAACCGAGGGATTACTTGAGGAAGCCGTCTATATCGGGGACAGATTTCGAATCGGTGAGACGGAAGTGATGGCCACGGAACCGCGAGAGCCCTGCTACAAACTGGGGATAAAGTTTGGCCGCGCCGATATCATGAAGCGGTTTCTGGCCAGTCGTCGCACCGGTTTCTATTTTGCCGCGGTTCGTGAGGGGATGCTTGGTGCCGGAGACGCGATAGAATTGATCGGACGAGCGCAACAAGAGATCAGCGTGGCTGATATCACTCGTCTTTATGCTTTTGAGAGAAACGATCTAAAACCGCTGCGCCGGGCGATCGAAGTGGAGGCGCTGCCGGAGAGTTGGAAAGGCTATTTTCAACATCAGCTCGACAAGCAACTGTGTTAAGCGCGGGATTACGCGGAAATCCAATGTTTCAGGACACGGTGATCCGCGATGCGGAAGCAAGAGACTCACGTCAGGGCTTGGCAGCGGTTCTTTTCGGCTTCTGCTCGCTCGGTCGATAATCCTGCAGCCAGGCGGTTTCGTGCACGTCCTCCTTCCACGCGGTGATCCCGGAATGCCCGTAATGCTGTTCCACTTCATATTCGTGGTCTTCTCTGACGGCGCACCAGAATAATCGGCCGGCCCTGCGCCAGCCATCGAGGATGATTCCGTTCTGGAAAGGCTGGTTGCGCGCAGTGACGACCAAGCAATTGTCCTCTCCGCTTGTTCCCGCAAAAGCAGCACCCCAGTGAAGCACCAGCGTCTTGAGCTTGAGCGTTTTCAAGCGTGTGCCGATATCGCGTGCAAAATGAGCGCAGTAACCACGTTGTCGCAGGCCGATGTTGATCAGGAAGTTCTGAAACTCGGGGTTCAGGACGATACGATATTCGCGTGCGAGACTGCGCGACGTGGTGTGGGCCGTCACCGACAACAGCTCGGCCTCGCCCGGATCCACGTCAGGCGCGAGCGCCGCGAGCGCTTTGCCCAAGTCCTTGATCGATCTCTCGTCTCTTGCCCAAGCTGTGCCTACGCAAACGGCGAGTGCAATGATGAAAACAAGCCTGCGCATCACATCAACAAAGTTAGTAAGGTTGTCCTAATTTGTTTTTTTGCGCAGAAAAAAATCGGGATCTCATGGCTGAAAGATGGCCGGGAACTTGTCGCGATAGGCCCAGAGGAGGAAGAGCGCGAGGATTGAGATGATGATCGCGATCGACATACCGTTCGGGTCGAAAAATATGTGAAAGCACAAGATGTTGAAGATCACCGGTCCGAGCAACGTCAGGCCGAGGGGGACAAAGCGACCGGAGAGCAAACATAATCCACCGAGGACTTGAAGAGTTGCGACAACATACACGTAACCGCTGTGCATGAGGGCGCTGATGAAGGCGCCGGCGTCTCCTTGCGGTGGCGGCGGCATCGGAATGAAATGCAGAAAGGCGTTGGACCCGAAGACGACGAAGACGATCCCGAGCAGGACTCGGGCGATGATGATGGCGTATTTCATAGATGTTGGTGCTCTCTCTCGCCTAATAAGCTGGATTCACCGACAACTTTGTTGGCATAGTTTGGCGCAATGCGACGCAAGGATTTGTTTCACAATCTCTGTCGCATCGCATTTCTGGCGACCTTTCTTTGTCTTTTCTCATGCGACACCAAGCTTTTCGGTCCTGATTCGAGGGAGATTGCCGGCGGCTACCGCTTGAAACGAGTCGGCAATTCCAATCAATTTGCGCTTACAATCCCGTATCAGAGCGGTGGCCTCATCATAGACGAGATTGGCTGGCGTAAACCGTTCATAATCGCGAGAGCTTCAGGATCGGACTATTGGGAGGCTATCAATACTGCTCACGCTCAACGCATTTCCATCAGCGACCTCGAGCGAAAATCAGATTCGGTTTATCAATCCATCCCGATAGAACCCGCAGAAATAGCCTGGACGAAGCTCAATCCCCACAAGCGAGTCTGGTAGTTGCGGGTGGCGAGGTCTCTGCTCAGCCAGAATCTTCGCGAAACCGCCGAACTTATCGAACGTGGTAATAAAGCGGTACCGGCGGATGACATTTGGTTCGCAGAAATCGGGATTGGCATCACGATTGCTCAACCAGAGCGCGCCTAAAGATGAAATTTGCGCCGCAACCGGATGAAATCAATCCGCAGGGCAACACGCTCGAGCTAAAGGCGATCCTGGTGGTCGATGACGACCAGCAACTTGCCTCGGCTTTGCAGTGGATCCTGGCGGATGAAAACTTTCTCGTCGACATCGCTTTCGATGGCGAGGAAGCCCTCCTCAAGCTCAAAGCGCACGTTTACGACGCCGTGATCTGCGATCTAAAGATGCCGCGATTGCGCGGTGACGAGTTTTATCTCAAAGCCAGTGAGCTGCAACCCAATCTCGAGGATCGCTTCATTTTCATTACGGGCTTCGCTACCGATCCAAAGATCGCTCTGTTCTTAAACAAGCACGACGTAAAGTACCTCGTGAAACCTTTTTTGATAGGTGGCCTGGTCGACTGCGTTAAAGAGTTGCTCTGCTGATCCGCCTTCGTCCCGCACCCGCGGGACTACAGCGCGACGTGTCGCTTGCTCTCGAGAGGAAAGATACGTAATACGTAGTCTGATATCTAACCGGCGACCTCTGATCTCTGTGGCCGAGAAGTCACTGGTGCTCGCTGAGAATCTTCGCGAAGCGCCAGACCTCGTGAAAGGTATTGTACAAGGGGGTGGGCGCGGCGCGGATCA
>JBAQJG010000127.1:0-2076 GCA_049300145.1 Chthoniobacterales bacterium
TTGAATCCAAAGCCGGCGGGCAGACTGCCATCACGAAGCCCCACAACACCGACCCGGCTTTGCCTTCATCGTCCAGAATCCAGATGGCAGGGCGCTTAGCCCGACTTTCGCTACTGGGAACGAAAAACGGCAAATTTCGAAGGTTGATCGCCCGGGAAGGCTGATAGAATCAAGGGTTGAGGTCGAAAAGTGCGTGTAGTGAAGACCTACCCTCTTCACGGGATGATTTTTGTGGCTAGGATCGGAATCCGTCATGTTTTTGCGAAGCACAAAACGCTGGAAAGACGGCAAAGCGCATTACTATTGGTCGCTGGTTGAGAACCGGCGTTGCCGCGGCGGCCGGGTGCTGCAACACACGGTGCTTTATTTGGGAGAGATAAACGACAGCCAGAAAGAGCAATGGATTCGGGCGATCGAGGTCTTTGATGAGGATGAGGGCGGAAGCCAGCAGATGAAGCTCTTCGCCGCGGAGCGCCCATTGCCGGAAAGCATGCCCGATGGAGTGCGCGTGCGGCTCAAGGAATTTGAGTTGCGGCGTCCCCGGCAGTGGGGCGGATGCTGGCTATTTCGCGAAGTGTGGAAGCAACTGGGACTCGACACCTTCTGGAAGGAGCGGCTGGGCATTTCACGGGAAGGCACGAACTGGGAGCACGTGCTCGAAGTATTGAGCTGTTACCGGTTGTTGGATCCTGGGAGCGAGTGGCGGCTGCATCGCAGTTGGTTTGATCAATCGGCCATGGGAGACCTGCTGCGAGAGGACTTCTCGGTGGCCGCAAAAGACACCCTTTACCGGTGTCTGGATCGTTTGCTGGATCACAAGGAGGCGCTTTTCGGCTTCCTGCGCCAGCGCTGGAGCGATCTGTTTGGGGTGAAGTTTGAGGTGCTGCTTTACGATCTGACGAGCACCTATTTTGAGAGCGATCCGCCGGCAAACGAAGCCGATCCCGCAGTTGCGGGACCGCTTCGGCTATAGCCGCGATAAGCGCAGTGATTGCGTGCAGGTGGTCATTGCGCTGGTGGTCACGCCGGAAGGCTTTCCGATCGCCTACGAGGTCATGCCCGGCAACACATCTGACAAGACCACGCTGCGCGGGTTCCTTCAAAAGATTGAGACTGCGCATGGCAAAGCGCAGCGCATCTGGGTGATGGATCGGGGCATTCCCACCGAAGAAGTGCTCGAGGAGATGCGCAAGAGCGATCCGCCGATGCATTACCTGGTGGGCACGCCCAAAGGCCGGCTCTCCAAACTGGAAGCCGAATTGGCCGCGCGTCCCTGGGAGGCTGTGCGGGAGGGAGTCTCGGTTAAACTGTTGCCCCAGGAAGGCGAACTCTACGTCTTTGCGCGCAGCCGCGATCGTGTGCACAAAGAGCGCTCGATGCGGCAGCGCCAACTCAAGGCGCTCTGGAAACGCCTCCACCAGCTCCATGCCATGGATCTTTCCAATCGCGACCTTTTGCTCAAGCTCGGAGAAGCTCGCGGAAAATATCGGGCCGCCTGGAGGCTCATCGATGTCAAACTGCCCGAAGACAAAGGCTCCGCGAAACAGAAGGCTGGCTTCGCCTTTGGCCTCAATCGAAAGAAACTGCGCGAGATCCGCCGCCGGGAAGGCCGTTACCTGTTGCGAAGCAACCTCTGTGAGCACGATCCGGCGCTGCTCTGGAAGATGTACATGCAACTGGCCCAGATCGAAGAAGCCTTCAAAAACCTCAAGGGCGACCTCGCCGTCCGGCCCATTTTTCATCAACACGAACACCGCATCGAAGCCCATATCCTCGTCGCCTTCCTGGCTTATTGCCTGCACGCAACCCTGCGCCGCAAACTGCGTTTGAAAGCCCCCGGGCTGACGCCACGCTCGCTCATCGAGCAACTCAGCGCCATCCAGATGCTCGACGTGCACTTCCCGACCACGGACGGACGCACGCTCATCTTCGAGCGCTACACCAACCCAAACAAACTCCAGAAACTCCTGCTCGATCAACTCGACCTGGAACTGCCGCCTCAATCCCCGCCACGCATTACTTCCAGCCGCAATCTGGAGCCCCTCCGCGCATAGCGCTGTAGTGAAGACCTACTGC
>JBAQJG010000128.1:0-1775 GCA_049300145.1 Chthoniobacterales bacterium
GACAACGACGGGTCCAGCTCGCGAGGTAGTGGTGACGAGACCTCCGCCACCGGTTCGCGTTGAAACCCAGACGGTGGCACCCTCCCCGGCATATGTGTCGACGACCGGCTATTGGCGATGGACGGGAACCAACTACGTCTGGGTACCGGGCAGCTGGGTAGTCCGGCCAAGACGAGCCGCGGTTTGGGTGGCAGGCCACTGGCAGTAAAAAACAACTTGATCGATAACGGCTAACCGGGCGCTTGATCGGGCGTCACCAACCCAGAACCTTGGCGAAAATTAGTGGCGCGACAATCGTGGCGTCGGATTCGATGATGAATTTCGGTGTATCGATATTCAGTTTGCCCCACGTGATTTTCTCATTGGGCACTGCACCCGAGTACGATCCGAAGCTCGTCGTTGAATCGCTGATCTGACAAAAATAGCCCCATTCGGGCACAAGTGTGGTTGCAATGTCTTGATTGAGCATGGGCACCACGCAAATGGGGAAATCGCCGGCAATGCCGCCGCCGATCTGAAAGAATCCAATGGAAGAATCCTGCGATATTCGGCGATACCATTCCGATAGTGCGATCATGTATTCGATGCCGGAGCGAACAGTATGTACATCGCTGATCGCACCTGTCATGCAGCGCGCGGCATAAATATTTCCCAACGTCGAATCCTCCCAACCGGGTACGAAAATCGGAAGATCCTTGTGCGCGGCAGCGATCATCCAGCTGTCAACCGGATCGATCTCGTAAAATTTCTTCAGCCGACATTCTCTTAGTATCTTAAAAAGGAATTCGTGCGGGAAACCGCGCTCTTTTCTCTTAGCGGCGGCGATCCAGTCGTCTATTACGGCCCTCTCGATTCGACGAATGGCTTCCTCTTCCGGGATGCACGTATCGGTCACTCGATTCAGATGGCGCCGCAAAAGCTCTTCCTCCTGTTGCGCAGTCAATTCGCGATAATGAGGAATCCGTTCGTACTGGCTGCGTGCAACGAGATTGAAAAGGTCCTCCTCGAGGTTTGCTCCCGTGCAGGTAATTGCGTGCACTTTGTCCTGCCGAATCATTTCCGCGAGAGAAAGGCCCAGTTCAGCAGTGCTCATTGCCCCGGCGAGCGTAATCATCATTTTTCCGCCGCGATCCAGATGCGCGATGTACGCATCGGCTGCGTCTTTCAAAGCTGCCGCGTTGAAGTGACGGAAATGCCGATCAATGAACTGGCTGATGCTGCCCATCTTCATCTCATCGTCTTCCGGTTTGTGCTTCTCGATTTGATGCAAAAGTTATACCGCGATAGTCAAGCGTTAATCACACTTTTTTACTGGAACCTCTTAGGGCACAGCGGCAAGAATTCGTGACGCCAGGATATCTGGCATTATACCGAAAAAGAGAATTGCCGCAGCGAGCAGGGTCACGATGATTCGCCGCAGCAAATCGGACGAAACTTGAGCGAGCGCTTGAGCCGTAGGCGAAGGCTGGTCAACAAAAATCGCTTTCAGCACGATCAAATAGTAATAGAGCGAGACAAAGCTGCCAAAGAGCGCCAGCGCAACCAACCAGAGCAGGCCGTGATCTCCATCGGCGCGCAGCGCAGCACTGAACAGGTAAAACTTTCCAAAAAATCCGGCCAGGGGAGGTATGCCTGCCAGAGAAAACATGAAAATAGCCATGCACCCGGCTAACAGGGGCGTCCGCGCGGCCAGTCCGGAAAAATTTTCAAGATCGTCGCCACCACTTTCGCTGCGCACGACTGCGATGACTGCGAACGCACCGACGAGTGTAATC
>JBAQJG010000129.1:0-2803 GCA_049300145.1 Chthoniobacterales bacterium
AGCGCGCTCTATCTGACGCTGGAACGCCAGCCGATGCAGTTCAAGCTGCTGAAAGAAGGGGACTGGGCCGGCATCTTCACCATGGCCGTCGGACTGTCAGCGCTGCAGACCGTGCTCGAGGAAGGCAACAAGGACGACTGGTTCTCTTCGCCCTTCATCCTGCGTCTTGCGATTGTCGCGGTGGTGAGCCTGTCGCTGTTCGTCTGGATCGAGCTTTCGATCGAAAAGCCGCTGATCCGGCTGCGGCTCTTGAAGCAGCGTAATTTCGGCTTCGGCACCATCGCAACGACATTGTTAGGGTTCGCGCTATTTGGATCGGTTTATATCCTGCCCGCCTATCTCGGCCAGGCGCAGGGTTACAATTCCGAGCAGATCGGCGCGGTGCTGGCGTGGACCGGCCTGCCGCAACTGCTGCTGATTCCGCTGGTGCCGAAATTGATGCAACGCTTCGATACGCGCTATATCGCCGTCACCGGGCTGCTGATCTTCGCCTATAGCTGCTTCATGAACACCGAAATGTCGCTCGACTATGCCGGCGACCAGCTCTGGATTCCGAACATCGTGCGCGCGATCGGTCAGGCCTTGGTGCTGACCCCGCTGACCTCGGTGGCAACCGGCAATATCGCCCCGCAGGACGCAGCCGCCGCGTCGGGCATCAGCAACATGCTGCGCAATCTCGGCGGCGCGATCGGCACCGCGATACTCGCCACCGTGATCACCAAGCGCGAGCAATTCCACTCCAACATCATCGGCCAGTCGGTCACGCTCAGCCGCGAGGAGGTACGCGCCCGTATCGCGCAAATGACGGACTTCTTCATCAGCCATGGCGTGCCGGATCCGGCGGCAGCCCGTCAGCAGGCGATCATCGCCATCGGCAAGGCGGTCAAGCAGCAGGCGCTGGTGATGGGTTTCAGCGACACATTTGCGGTGATCGGCGTCGTACTGGTGCTTGCGGCCATTGCGGTCGCCTTCACGCGCAAGGTAAAGGGAAGCGCAGCCGGCGCGCATTAACCGTGTAGATGGGGTAACGGGCCCTGGTCTGCCCTCCAAGCAAGCCGCGCTTGCTACAGCGCTATTGGTGGCGCGCGTCGCGCGGCTTGCTTGGAGGGCGGGCGGTCGTCCCTCACATTGATGGTGTGACGGAGTCAGAGGGATGAGCCTCGCTCCAAGCATCAAGGAGAGACGACCATGGAGCATTATGCAGGAATCGACGTGTCTTTGGAATGCTCAAGTGTTTGCGTTGTGGACGGGAGCGGCAAGATTTTGCGCGAGGCGAAGGTGGCCAGCGAGCCGGAGGCACTGATCGCCTGGTTTTGTTCGTCCGGCTTTGAGCTTGAGCGGATCGGGCTGGAGGCTGGCCCCTTGTCGCAGTGGCTTTTTGCGGCGATGCGGGAAGCGGGGCTGGCGGTCGAACTGCTGGAGACGCGGCACGTGCGCAAGGCGTTCGAGGCGATGCCGGTTAAGTCGGATCGCAACGATGCGCGCGGGATTGCGCAACTGATGCGGCTGGGCTGGTTCCGGCCGGTGCACTGCAAATCGATGAGCGCGCAAGAGACCCGAACACTGCTGACGGCGCGCAAGCTGGTACAATCGAAGCTTCGTGACGTCGAGAACAGCCTGCGCGGGATCCTGCGCGGCTTTGGTCTCAAGGTTGGCAAGACGACGGACCTCAAATTTGCGGGCCGGATCGAGGAGCTTGTGGTGGGCCATCCGCACCTCCAGGTGATCGCCAAGGCACTGCTGGCGGTTCGTGCGGTGCTGCGGAAGGAGTTCGCAGCTTTCGAGAAGCAGGCACGTAAAATGGCTCGCACCGACACGCGGGCACGGCTGCTGATGTCGATGCCGGCGGTCGGCCCGATCGTGTCGCTGACCTATGCCAGCGCGATCGACGACCCGGGCCGGTTCAAATCGTCAAAGCAGGCGGGAGCCCATTTCGGGCTAACCCCGAAGAAGCATCAATCCGGCGAGACCGACTACACCGGCCGGATCAGCAAGATCGGCGACAGCTCGGTGCGCACCGCGCTCTACGAGGCGGCCCACGTCATGCTGACGAAGCCGCTCAAGGGCTGTTCGCAACTGAAGAGCTGGGCGATGCGGATCGCCAGACGCGCCGGCATGAGCAAGGCCAAGGTGGCGCTGGCGCGCAGGCTTGCGGTGATCATGCACCGGATGCTCGCCGACGGAACCCCCTTCAACGCTGCAGCAACAGCCTAACAGGGAGAGGCGCAACAGTTTTCGCAGTTTTCGGGCAGGTCACGACACCAGGCCTCTCGAAGCGAAGTCCCCTCGCCGGGACGATGGATCAGGTCAGACCGCAACCCATCCAGTGGCCTTGCGACCACGCCATCGTAGATTGGTCGGCCTATCCTCTTCTAACCCCATCAGGTGGCGGCCGTGCGCCGACCCCGTACAGAAGCGAGACCCGGCGAACGGAACGACGCAAAAAGGGATTGACCTTTCTAGGCCCGTTACAGAAGGATGGGTTGAGCGAAGCGATACCCATCAGCGACCTCGACGAAAGTGATGGGCCTGCGCGGAGAGTCACACTGTGATTTATCGGTGTGAATTGTAACAGCGCTGGATAACCAGCTTTTTACTTCTGCTTCATCAGGAGAGACTAAGCTGTCACATAGTTCGACCCGAACTTAAAACGGAGAACACCATGTGCAACAGCCTGACCACCGTCGCCGCCGCGCTGGCGATCGTTTCATTTGTATCGCTCGTTCCTGATCACGCGCAGGCCGGCTCGTCAACGAGTGCGCCGTCAAAGCGTGGCTATTCGACCAGCGCCGGCTATCAGTAC
>JBAQJG010000130.1:0-2131 GCA_049300145.1 Chthoniobacterales bacterium
CGCGTAGCGTGTGTGAGCCGGAGCGAGAAGAATGCGAAGCGAACAGCCGATGAGTTGAACGCTGCGCGTGCTGACGCGGCGAAACCTTATGCGGTGGACGTGGCGGACCACGCGGCCGTGCAAAAAATTGGTGCGCAAATCCTCGAAGACTTCGGCAAGGTCGACGTTTTGGTCAACAATGCCGGCGTGACGCGTGACGCTCTGGTCATGCGCATTCCGATTGAGGATTGGGACACGGTCATCAACACCAATTTGCGCGGCGCATTCAGTTTCACGCAAGCAATCATGCGTTCTATGATCAAGCAACGCAGCGGGCGCATCATCAACATCAGTTCTGTGATCGGTTTGATCGGCAATGCCGGACAAACGAATTACGCTGCCAGTAAGGCCGGCCTCATTGGTCTTAGCAAATCGCTCGCGCGCGAACTGGCCAGCCGCCACATCACCGTTAATGCCATTGCGCCCGGGTTTGTCACAACCGACATGACCGCCGGGCTATCGGATGAAATTAAGAAAACCATTCAAGGAAAAATTCCGCTCGGCAAAACTGGTACGCCCGAAGACGTTGCCAGCGCCGTCGCATTTCTTGCTTCTGCGGAGGCAAGTTACATCACCGGGCAAGTTCTTTGCGTCGATGGCGGAATAGCGATGTGAAAATAATGACGAATGACGAAGCCAAGCAGGCATTTGCTTTTTTGTCATTAGCGAACTCGAGGTTCACTCGTCATTCGGCATTCGTGCTTCGCCGCGTGTAAGCCATGTAAAACGTGGAGAGCGAGTCCATGTTTACGTGGCTTCGTCATTCCAGCATCGAACTTGCTCTGTGAGATCAACAATCATTTGTGAAAGCATTCGGTGTTTTCCTTGCCATCGCTCTGGCGTCAGTCGCCTATTGGTATTTCCATCGGCCGATCACTTATCCACCAGGTGTCTTGATTGCCTCAGAGCCGGAACAGATCAACATCATCGGTAGCGTGAAGCCGATCGATTATCAGGCGTTTCATTTGCAGCCTCTCGCGTATTTCGCGATCGATGCGCGCGTCCTGCATCGAAAAATTTATCGCTACGATCGGCCGGCCGCGCTGGTTCCTGTCGATCTCGCCCTGGGCTGGGGCCCGATGTCCGATCAACACGTTTTGGATCAACTAAAGATCAGCCAAAGTATGCGGTTTTATTGGTACGAATATCAGCGCCAGCCGCCGATTCCCAAGGATCAAATTATTTCCCACAGCACGAATATTCATGTGATTCCATCGACAACAGAGATCGCGTCGCGGTGCAAATCGCTGCGCCCTGGCTCGCTCGTTCATCTGAGCGGCGAACTAGTCGAGGCAACCGGTCCGGGAATTGGAACTTGGCGCAGTTCGCTCAGTCGCACCGACACTGGCAACGGCGCGTGCGAACTAATGTGGGTCGAGAAAATGTCGGTCTTGCCCGGAAGCGTTGCGCCAGATCGACATCTGGCCTTCAAGCGCTGACAGGTGGATCGAGCGCTCAGTCCCTGGATGTTAAAAATATGCGCCGCTTAGCCGGCGATGAAATAACGTCGCGCGCGGAGCGCACGATCCACCTTGCGCGACCGGTCTTGCGCGGAACAGATTCCCGTTTCATCGTACCGCATGACGACTGAGAAAGCGACGTTCGGCGCGGGGTGTTTTTGGGGCGTAGAAGAAACTTTCCGGAAACTGAAAGGCGTAACTTCGACCGCGGTCGGCTACGCCGGCGGAGCCAAAGAAAGCCCAACTTATGAAGACGTTTGCTCGGATGAAACCGGCCACGCGGAAGTTGTTCAAGTCGAATTCGACCCATCGCAAATCAGGTATGACGAACTTCTCGACATTTTTTGGTCGAACCACAATCCAACGACGCTGAATCGCCAAGGCCCTGACATTGGGACGCAATACCGTTCCGTGATTTTTTATCATTCTCCCGAGCAAAAAGCAGCGGCGGAAGAATCGAAGATCCACATGAGCGGTCACTTCAATCGGCCCATCGTTACGCAGATCGAGCCGGCACGAAAGTTTTGGCGCGCGGAGGAATATCATCAGCGCTATCTGGAAAAGCGCGGCCAATCGCATTGCGCGATTTGATCGCGTCCCGATTACGCAGTCTCTTCCGCCTTTCACCTTTT
>JBAQJG010000131.1:0-1669 GCA_049300145.1 Chthoniobacterales bacterium
GTAGACGAGATGGTCAAGCTGTTCGGGCGATGCGGCTCGCTGCAGCGCGGCGGTGCGGAATGCCCGTTGCGACAACTCGGTCACCGTCTTATTCTCCGGCTCACAGTCGAGCAGAGGAGGGGCGCATACGGCGATCGAATCTGCCAAAAATACACAGCTTCCACCTGTTTCCGCTGGAGGATAGTACACAAAAGCCAATGCCCGACCAAGCCGGCGTGTTGATAAATATCGCTGCGGAAGGCCCAGATGTCAGCACTAGCCTTAGACACCCCTCCTGCCGGCTACCCTAGCGAAACAAAGCGGTTCGGACTAAGCTCATCAGGCATCTTCTGGGTTGATCCGAAATGGTCGCGACCGGTGTCAACAAGTCAGCGCTCCAGTTTGCCGCCTTCGCTCGTGCATCCGTGTGCCAGGCGATACTGGACAGAATTTTCGTCGTCCGGCTATGGGCCGGCAAATGTCGAGGATGGATGAAGTCATGGGGTTTGGGGATTGCGATTATTTTGCTCGCGCCGGGTGTGTGCAGCAGCGGCATCCTCGCCGAAAGTGATTTGAAGAAAGTTGAGGACATCAAACCGTTATTTCAGAATTTGATGGGCGATCTGGTTCAAACGTCCAAGCGCTCGGACATCTCCAGCGGCGACGCAGATTGTGTCAAATCGACGATCCGGGAGCTTCTTCAGATCTCAGACGAGCTTTCGAGCTACGAATACTTGATCACGATTGAAAAGGAGATGACCGATTTTGGCGACAACAACCCGATGCGGGGTATCGTCAAATTCGCGGTCGAAAAATCGAACACCATTCTAGCCAGCGAACGAAAACGGCTGGCTCTGTTGTCGGATCAGTGTACGCGTTTTCCCTTGTCCTTCGGCAAAACGCAGCAAGCGTTGCAATTTATCGACACCACGACCAATATCCTCAATTCGATTGGGGCGCATCTATAAGCCCTGCATCTTCAGCGACTGGGGCGCGGTTTATTCGACATTTCCTGCGGTGGTGGAATTGAATTCGGTCGGCGTTGGCGCGTGATATACCCCGACCCCGCCGCTGAAATTCGAGGCAAGCTATGCCACGCCCTTGAAATTCGCGCTGCAGACGCAGCGGCATTACGAGGCCTATGGGCGGTTCATCTTCAGGCCGTTGCTGTTGTGGCCGCTGCCGGCATAGCGGGCTTTCATCCTTGATCTGCCAAGAATTCAGTCGAGGTGTCCCCAACTCCCTGATAGGGTGTCAAGGGCTTATCACCGGGTCGACTGATGCGCTTTGCGATCCTGCTGCTCGCACTTGCGGCCACTCTGGGACAGAGCGGCGACGACACCGCGCTGGCGCAGGGCGAACAATTTCTTTTCGTCACGACCCAAGAAGGGCAAGCGTTCGGCGTAGTCCAGGCGGGAGTAGCGTCCTTCAAAGGACTGCCCTATGCCTCGCCGCCCATTGGCTCCCTGCGCTGGCGTGCTCCGCAACCGCCACCGGCCAGACCGGAGATACTGACCGCGGATCAGTACGGTCCGGCATGTCTGCAGCCTCCGATTCCCGGAGAGCCCGAGCGGGATCGCGTGAGCGAGGATTGCCTCACCGTTAATGTTTTCCGGCCGTTTGAGGTCAATAGTCGGCTGCCAGTGATGGTCTGGATCCATGGAGGATCATTTGTAACCGGTGCGGGAGG
>JBAQJG010000132.1:0-1926 GCA_049300145.1 Chthoniobacterales bacterium
GGCAATTCACGCAGCCGCGTTCGGAAAAGGCGCGGGCTCCGGCCTGCACCACGGCCGGATCGTTGAACGCGACCGGCGGAGTCTCCCGGCCGGCGTGCCGCTCGATCGAAGCCTGGCGAATATGCACCATCGCCCATGCGACCACGTTGGTCTCGCTGGTTGTGGCGGCGACACTGTAGAAGCCGCCGAAGAAGAAGACGGCGGCGGCGATGGCGAAAAGGATGGCAAGCGCGCCGATGATGGCAAGCAGGGTCTTCATGGGATCCATCTCCGGAGAAAGCCGGCGCGCGGATGTTAGCGTGAATCGTGCAAAAAGAAACCGCGGGCAGACCTGTCTCGCGCGCCATCCTGCGACAAGGTAGTTTGGGCCGTAGGTGGGCAAAGGCGTGCTCTTGCATGCCGTGCCCACGCGTGGCGCGGCTGCGCCTGGGCAAAAACGCACCATACGTCCAGCGCATGGTTGAGGGCGGAGCAGGCGATTTTGCCCACCCTACGGACTGGACACGTTTGTAACAGTAGGGGCGAGTTCGAAACCCGCCCCTACAATCACCAATTCGACGGCTGTCCCGAGTATCAGTTGTCGAGGAAGCTGCGCAGCTTGCGGCTGCGCGAGGGATGCTTGAGCTTGCGCAGCGCCTTGGCCTCGATCTGGCGGATGCGCTCGCGCGTCACCGAGAACTGCTGGCCCACTTCCTCGAGCGTATGGTCGGTGTTCATGCCGATGCCAAAGCGCATGCGCAGGACACGCTCCTCGCGCGGGGTAAGCGAGGCAAGCACCCGCGTCGTGGTCTCGCGCAGGTTGGACTGGATGGCGGCGTCCACGGGCAGGATCGCGTTCTTGTCCTCGATGAAATCGCCGAGATGGGAATCCTCCTCGTCGCCCACGGGCGTCTCGAGCGACAGGGGCTCCTTGGCGATCTTGAGCACCTTGCGCACCTTCTCCAGCGGCATGCCGAGCTTCTCGGCGAGCTCCTCGGGGGTGGGCTCGCGCCCGATCTCGTTGAGCATCTGGCGGGAGGTACGCACGATCTTGTTGATGGTCTCGATCATGTGCACCGGGATGCGAATGGTACGCGCCTGGTCGGCGATCGAGCGGGTAATCGCCTGGCGGATCCACCAGGTGGCGTAGGTGGAGAACTTGTAGCCGCGCCGGTACTCGAACTTGTCCACCGCCTTCATCAGGCCGATGTTGCCTTCCTGGATCAGGTCGAGGAACTGCAGCCCACGGTTGGTGTATTTCTTGGCGATGGAGATGACGAGGCGCAGGTTCGCTTCCACCATCTCCTTCTTCGCCTGGCGCGCCTCGCGCTCGCCTTTCTGCACCATGTGCACGATCTTGCGGAACTCGCCGATCTCGAGCCCGGTCTCGCCGGCGAGCACCTGGATGTCGTGGCGGTACTGGCGGATCTTGTCCTTCTCCCGGGCGACGAAATTCTTCCAGCCCTTGGCGGCGAGCTTGGAGACGCGGTTGAGCCAGCGCGGATCGAGCTCGGAGCCTTGGTAGTTGCGCAGGAAGTCCTCTCGCGTCACCCCGTGGCTTTCGGAAAGGCGCATGAGGCGGCCCTCAAAGCCGACGAGGCGCTTGTTGATGTCGTAGAGCTGCTCGACCAGGGAATCGATGCGGTTCTGATTGAGCCGCAGTGATTTCACTTCCGCGATGATGTCGTCCTTGAGCTTCTTGTAGCGGCGCTCCTGGGCGGGCGAGAGCGTGGTGTTCTTGAGCTTGAACTCGATGTCCTGGTCTTGGAGGCGGCGCAGGCGCTTGTAGGCGTCGGCGATGTTGTCGAAGGTCTCCAGCACCTTCGGCTTGAGCTCGGCCTCGATGGCGGCAAGCGAGAGCGAGTTCTCGATGTCCTCTTCGTCGAACTCGGGCTCGGGCGCCGCCGCGCCGTTGCCGGCTTCGGGCGCATCCTCCGCCCCTTCGGC
>JBAQJG010000133.1:0-6705 GCA_049300145.1 Chthoniobacterales bacterium
CCGATAGGCGACGTCGGCGAGGTCTGCTTTTTGGTCAGGCCATAGACGAAGTTGTCCATGATGAAATAGGTCATGTTGATATTCTTGCGCGCGCCGTGATCGAGATGGTTGCCGCCAATGGAGAACCCGTCGCCGTCGCCGCCAAACAGGAAGACGTGCAGATCGGGCCGGGCCAGGCTGATTCCACTCGCGAGCGGGACGGCGCGGCCGTGAATGAAATGCGCGCCGTGGCCGTTGACGAAATAGGGAAAGCGCGATGAGCAACCGATCCCGGCGAGGGTGACGATCTTTTCGTGATCGAGCTGGCGTTTCTCGAGGACTTTGTAAAACGAGGCGAGCACGGCGAAGTCGCCGCAACCGGGACACCATGTCGGGTGATCGGCGGTGACGGCTTTCCTGGTGAGCTTCTCTCTTGCTGGGAGCTCAGTGGTAATTAGGGAATCACTCATAATATTTACGCCAAATTCGAAAGCAAACGTCCAACGCTCAACGTCCAACGCTCAACGCAGAATTCTCGGTGGTTGTGTCACTCATATTGAAAATCTGTTCTCTGTCTTCTGACCTCTGTCCTCTGAACTCATCCAACTCCTTGGCTGATAGACTCGGCGCGGGCAAGACCGATATCTTGATCGCCGTTTGAGGAGACCGGACGATTGGGTGAATAGCCCCTGGTTGAGACAAATTCGCCCGGGAAAACGCCCTGAAGAATTTCTTTCACACGGAAGGTGAGACCGTCGGTCTTGGTGACGCTCTGAATCTTTGGCTCGCAAAAACGCGCCCGCAGAATAGTCGCCAGTTGGCCGAACCCGTAAACACCCTGATCGTTCATCTCGACCACGACGATGCGCTTGAACTTCGCGAAGATTTTCTCGAGGCCATTCGGCAACGGATGAATGTGACGCAAATGGAGCGCGCCGATCTTCTCGCCATGCTCGCGCGCCAGTTTTGCGGCGTCGTGGATCGGACCGTAAGTTGATCCCCAGCCGACAAGCAGCGTGTCGCCCTTCTGATCGCCGTAAACTTCAGGAACCGGAATTTCTTCGGCCAGCTCTTGTAATTTCTTTCGGCGCTTGGCCGTCATCGCCATATGCAGCTTCGGGCTGCCGGTGGGATGACCCATCTCGTCGTGCTCGAGGCCGGTGACGAGCGGATATTTTCCATCGAGCATTCGTGTCCCGGGCGGCACATGTTGGGTGATGCGATCCAGATCGTATGGTTTGAAGCCGCCTTCGCGTGGCGTGAGATCAGGTTTTGGATCGACCATCAACTTGGAAAGATCGGGTTCGTCAAAAGCTTCGATGCGCGTGGCCAGCGAAGTGTCGCTCAATATCAAGACCGGCGTGCTGTACTTGCGCGCGATCCGCGCGGCTTCGATCGCGATGTAGAAACAATCTTCCACCGTTGATGCAGCGAGCACGACGCGCGGACTGTCACCGTGACTCCCGAAAATCGCCTGATGTAAATCGCTTTGCTCAACATTGGTCGGCAGACCGGTGCTCGGCCCGCCGCGTTGAATATTACAAACGATGATTGGAATCTCGGCCATCGATGCCCAGCCGATCGCTTCGCTCTTGAGCGAGATTCCCGGGCCGGCGCTGCCTGTCACGGCGAGATATCCGGAATACGAAAAACCGAGCGCGAGCGACACCGCGCCAAGCTCATCCTCGGCCTGGACAAAAATGCCGCCGTATTTCGGGAACTCGCTCCGCAGGATTTCCATGATCGAGGACCACGGCGTGATGGGATAACCAGCGCCGTAGCGCACTCCCCCGGCGATCAATCCGTAGGCGATGGCCTGGTTGCCATCCATCGTGATCTGCGCGCGCCCGCCGGTTTTTGGGATGTGCTCAAATTGGTAGCGGTGCGTCAGCACCTTGCCAACGGGAAAGGCGTAGCCCGCCTGGAATGCCATCATCGCGGTGTTGACGATGCTCACGTCTTTGCCGACGAATTTTTCCGTGATGATCTTTTTCAGCTTCTCGACATCGAGATTGAAAATCTTCGCAATCAACCCGAGAACAAAAATGTTTTTACCCTTGTCCTTGGCGGTGCCGCCGAGCGCTTCAACGGTCAGTCCGGTGATCGGCACGCCGACGTAAACGAAACGTTTGTCATCGAGGTTGGGCTCGACGTTGTCGGAATCGTAGAGCAGCACGCCGCCCTCTTTCAGAAAGTCGATGTTGTCCTGGTAACTGTGTTGATAAAACGCGACGAGGAAGTCGGCCTCATCACCCGACGACAGCACTTCTCCTGTGCCGATTCGGACTTGGAAAAGTGATGGTCCACCGGAAATCGTAGACGGGATCGTCATGTACGTCATGACGTCCTGGTCGCTGCGGCCCGCGAGCCGCGCGAGAAATGCGCCCGCGGATTGAATTCCATCCTGCGAATTGCCCGCCAAACGAATAACCGCGTCCTGAATATTCTCCGGGCGCAAATCGGCGCGTTCCGCCGCCGGAGTGGGGGCTGAGGCCGGCGCTTGCACCGCGGTCAGGTCAGGATTTGCAGGTTCGCCCATAAGTCGATTTTACCAGTCAGCACAGTAACGAAATTACGCGATGAATCCACTGAAAGGTGGATCGGGCGATGTCAGATATTGGCAGCCTTCGGCTGCGTCGAATTAGCATCGAGTAGGGGACTACTCGATCCACCATAAATTCGACGGTCATCCACCTTCGTCGCGACTACGGCGTGACCAGTAAACCGCGGCCAGAAGAATCGACGGTCGTAGACCGCCGCTACAGAAAGAACGGCCGCCTCTACAGATAAATTTTGGGACGCGACGGAGCGCGTCCCTCCAATATTTTAGTTCGTCGGTCCCGCCGCCGCGGGACGGTCGAGGCCGCGGCGTTTGAGCAACGGCTCGATGTAAGGGTCGCGTCCGACGAAATTCTTGAAGAGCCCGAGCGCATCGGCCGATCCACCGCGCGATAGCAGCAAAGCGCGGAAACGATCGCCGTTCTCGCGTTTCAATCCGCCGTGCTCCTTGATCCACTCGACTGTGTCGGCGTCGAGGACTTCGCTCCAAAGATACGAATAATATCCTGCGGAATAACCGCCGGCGAATGCATGCGAAAAATAGAAGCTGCGATAACGCGGCGGGACCGGTGGAAAATCGACTCCGGCTTTGTGCAATGCTTCCTTTTCAAACACGACTGCATCCGTTGGAATTTGGGACGGATCGAGTTGATGCCACGCCTGATCGAGCAGCGACGCCGACAGGTACTCGGTGGTTTTGTAACCCTGATTGAATTTTTGGGCGGCGAGAACTTTATCGAGCAGCGCCTGCGGGATTGGTTCGCCGGTTTTATAATGCTTGGCGTAATTTTTCAGCACTTCCGGCCAGGTGGCCCACATCTCGTTCACCTGTGATGGATACTCGACGAAATCGCGCGGCACACTCGTCCCGCTGAACCGCGGATATTTCACGTTTGAAAACATTCCGTGGAGCGCGTGGCCGAATTCATGAAAGGCGGTCCGCACTTCGTCGTGCGTGAGCAAGGTCGGCTCGCCGGGCGGTGGCTTCGGAATGTTAAGATGGTTCGCGACGACCGGCTTGGTCCCGAACAGACCGCTTTGCTGGACGTAGGCATTCATCCATGCGCCGCCGCGCTTCGATGGGCGCGCGTAATAATCGCCGAGGAACAAGGCGAGCGGTTTACCGTCGCGATCGTAAACTTCGAACACGCGCACGTCCGGCTGATAAACCGGGATGTCATGCCGCTCCTTGAAAGTGAGGCCGTATTCTTTATTGGCGGCGTAGAAAACGCCGTCGAGGATGACATGGTTGAGTTCGTAGTACGGGCGCAGTTCCGATTCATCGAAGGCGTAACGCGCTTTGCGCACCTGCTCGGAATAAAAATCCCAGTCCCAAGACGAGATTTTAAATCCGCCGGTTTGTTGATCAACAATCTTTTGCATGTCGCTGGCTTCGAGTTTTGCGTTGGCGACGGCGGACGGCGCGAGATCGGCGAGGAGTTTGTTAACTGTTGGAACATCGTGTGCGGTTTGGTCGTCCAACTGATAGGCCGCGTGATTTTCGTAGCCGAGCAGTTTGGCGCGCTCAGCGCGGAGCTGCGCCGTGCGCAAAACGACGTTGCGGGTATCGAACTCTCCGCCTTTGCTGTTGCGCGCGAGCGACGCGTCCATGATGCGCTGGCGCAGCGGCCGATTCTTCAACGAGCCGAGTAACGGTTGTCCGGTCGTGTTCTGGAGTTGAACGACGAACTTGCCTTCCTTGTGCTCTGCTTTCGCGGCCGCAGTCACCGACGCCATTTGGTTATCGGAAAGACCGGCCAGATCCTCTTTCCGATCGACTACAAGGGACGACGCATTCTTTTCCTTGAGGACGTTCTGCTCGAAATCCGTCTGCAACGTTGCCAGCTCGGCGTTGATCTTTTTCAGTTTTTCTTTGTCCGGATCGGAAAGCTTGGCGCCGGCCCGAACGAAATCTTTGTAATAACGCTCGAGCAGGTAAGCCGATTCAGGATCGAGCCCGAGTTTTTCCCGGTTGTTGTAAAGCTCCTGGACCCGAGCGAACAATTTGCCGTTCAGATGAATGGCGTCGCGATGCGCGGAAAGCTTCGGCGCCATTTCTTTCTCGATCTTCTGCATCGCCGGGTTGGTGTTGCAGGCGTTCAGATTCGAGAAAGTGCGCTCGACGCGATCAAGCAGACGACCGGTGCGTTCCAGTCCGACAATGGTGTTCTCAAACGTCGGTTTCTCGGAATTGTTGGCGACGACGACGACTTCCTTGAGTTGTTCGCGCATGCCAGCTTCGATCGCCGGGGCGAAATGTTCGTCTTTGATCTTATCGAATGGCGGTGCGTGATACGGAAGAGTGCTTTCGATCAGAAATGGATTGGCACCGGCAGTTGATGAGGACGGGGAGTTTTTCGCTGATCGTTTCTCGGCGTTGAGAGAGATAGACGTTATTTGCATGGCGGCGAGAATTGCTAAGACGCGGAACAGCTGAACGACCGCAAGAGAATGACGCATAATAGGAATGTCACTTGTGCATGCGGCGCTGGTTGAACGCAACTACAGGAACGAGATGGGCAATGACGATCCGCAAGAGCAGCCGGTCTAGCGGCAGTTACCAGAGGGAACTGCTCGACTCTATCCGCTCGGGAACCAGGCGTGTTCTTGCCAGAAGAGTTGTAAGGCAACGTTGTCGCCGCGAAAAATATTGCGCTCGGCCTTGCGAATATTGGCCACACTTTTTGGAAACGCAGAGCGGGGAAGATCGCATTTACCATCTCCACAGTATTGCCAGAGATGCCATTGATCCCACGGGGCGGTGTTGCGCGGCTGGAAATGATAATTCGCGATCCAGAGCCAGCAGTTCGTGAGCGCGCGCCGCTGTGCCATCGTGACGCCCGCACTGTAAAGCATCTGCCGGAGACGATATTCGCTGCAATACAAACCTGGATACTTGCCGGTGCGTTCACGGATTCGCTCCACAAAAGCGACTGCCTGAGAAACCGTCATCGTGCCGCCCGAATAGTGACCGTTCTTTTCGAAATCAAGCACCAGCAACACTCCGAGGCGACGTTTTCCCGGATCGCGCGACGCGAGCGGCGCCGGCGCTGACGTTGCGACAGCACTGAGGAAATGATCGGCCTGGCGGGTCGGATTTGTCGCGTCGCCGAAATGATATGCGCCCCAGAGCAAGCCCGCTTGCATCGCCGCTACCTGCCGTTCGCGATATCTGGCGTCGCGTTCGAATCGTGGATAGGTGGCTTCATGAATTACGGCAACGATCCCTTCGCTCTTCATCCCGACGAAATCGGGCCGGATCAAGTCGTAGTGCGACAGGTTCACCACGCTGTTCGATCCAAATGCAAAGCTCGACAGTGCGTAAAGCAAAAAGGAAACGCGCAAGATTGATAATTTCATCACCGCAAAAATTCCGCATCTGTCATTCCGAGCTTCGCTCGGCACGACAAGTCGGCTAGACGCTCGGAGATATTGAGCAATCAAAGCTTCGACGCAAGAGCGTCTTTTCGATTGTGTAACGTCCGCAGCTAGGCCGTCAGCGAGCGAATGTCGAGCAGCCGGTTAGTCGCGCGTGCCCCAACGCGCAAATTCCTAAGGATATGCCGCCGGCACACCCGCCTCTACACCCTTCCCAGGATTATTGGTAGTGGCTCAGTTTGAAAACGCCAGCAATGGAAGCGGACATTGCCGATCACGTCTGGAGTCTGGACGAAGTAATTGCTTTGCTATAATTCTGATTGCCGATATGAGGCTATTGTTCCTGAACGTAACAATCATTTGCTTGGTTGGTACGCCTCTACTGATACTTGAAGTTGCCCGTTCCTGTTCAAGCTGGATTTACGACCATCACGGCGGACTCAGTTTTGTCGTGTGGCTTCTGACATTGGCTGCCGTTTATTTCTGGGTGTTGCCACTATTTGGCTTGCATCCGAATTGGCACGCCCTCGCGCCGTAGTCCAAACTGTTGCGAGATTGCGTCTGGCGCTCATCAGCTATTGGTTGCTTTTTGTCATCGTTCCCCTTGTTCTGGTTCTATGGTTGACCGGACTAAAGGCATTGGCGGTTTGGCTGATTCTTCCGCTATTTCTGGTTTTGGTCGCAGTCGGAGAACAGGGATTCCGAATTTGGAAGCGGCTTTGGAAAATCCCTGATTCAAACTGAGCCACTACCAAAAAAAGGCTTGCCATGATCATTACGATATTGTAA
>JBAQJG010000134.1:0-3307 GCA_049300145.1 Chthoniobacterales bacterium
GCCAAGATCTGCCACATTGTAACTGAAAACGCTGTGATTCGATTGGCTTGCTGCGAATGAAGTGATCACGCTCGCCGTCCACCAGCTGGTCAGCCGATAATTCGCGCTGACCGCCAGAATTTCGCTCACGTCAGTCCGGTCGCCGTGATAATAATCGCGCACCACCACGCTGCCCGCGCTATCGAGCGAGAGCGAACGCGTCAGAAACACTGAATAACCCAGGAAAACCCCGTAATCATTCCGCCGCGGACTCTCATGATCGGCCGCGACACTGATATTGACGCCTGCCCCCAAGGAAAGCTGCTGCGCGCGGCCAATGCGAAATGGTAATTCCGCGCTCGCGATCAGCGAATGGTTGGAATAAAACTCGTCGAGGATACGGTCCGAGGAAGTCAGGCGATTAAAATCGTACTCGCCGCGCAGGATGAGATTATGAAATTGGGGCAACGAATAGATCAGACCCGCTTCTGCATCGAAACTTCCGAAATCAAAACTATTGTAGTGGTTGTAGTAGAAGAATTGCTGCCGCACATCGATAAAGGCGTAGAGCGTTCGCGTGATCCGCGGCTGGTAATAGACGCCCGCAGCCGGTGCCACCAGGAAATCGCCGTGCACCCCTTTGTCCGTCAAGGCCACGTTTGACGTGTAATAAAACGGCGCCGCGACCGACGCGGTGAAAGGTTGATATTCCTCCACCCGCTTGAGAATTTGCTGCTCGCCAAGGTCCGTATCGTTCGGGCTTGCCGCGGCCTCACCCTGCTGCACGCCATTTGGCGTAACCTCGGGAGCGAAGGGCGATCCCGTCTGAGCGTTGGTCAGCTGCGCTCGATCGATATTCTGGCTGGCCGAGTTCTGGGCCACGCCATGCCCTGCGAAAACGAAAAAAGACAGCGCGCAAAAGAGCGCACTCAAAAAACGGCAGCGAAATCTTGCGACATCGGAAACTGGACTCATACGTGGCGTTCTTTCTGAGGCTCTACATTTCATTCGTCAAGCCGTTAGTCAGACGGCGAGAATTGCGCCGGCTGCGCATGATCCGTGCTCGATCTTAAGGACGTGATCCTCCGGTTGCTTCCTGTTTCAGAATCAGCGCTTTGATATTGTTTTTGATCGTGCCGCTTTCCTCCCAAATTTTCCGATCATAACGGGATGAACCGACGTTTAGCACGTTACCGTTTGTCAGTACGTTTAGGGTCGGCACCGGTGCAGGTTTCTATAGCAGCTTCGGTCGCCCATTGCCGTGGGTAATCAATAGGATCCCCCCGAGCGTTATTACGCCGTGGAGACGCGTTGACGCACACTGCTTTTCAGATTCACTCGCGAAGTATTCCGAGCGACTCCTGTTGCCAGTGCACGAGCAGTTTCTCAGCGCGCGCTTCATCAGCCGCGATCGCCTCCAGAGTGGCGCGGGGCGCGATAAATGTTGGCTCCAACTCTAGTTCCCTCGCCGCTCGATCCCGTCGCCCTCGCAACTCCTCGCTTCGTCGCACGACTTCCGCGTTCGGGCGGATTCCAAGGCGTCGTCGCGAGACCGGCCATTCCTCTTCCGGCAATTGCAATGCGCTCTGTGCCGCATCGCAAAATGCACGCCGGCGGCGGGGTGAGAAATGCCTGTAATCAGGCACGTTTCCGGCAGCAAAACTCTCGGCTGCGCGCACCAGTTCGTCATTCTGCAAAATATGAAATGGCGGCCGGTCCACTGCTTCTGCTTCTTTCTCCCGCCATCGCCAGAGTGCCCGCAGAACCGCCGCCGCACGGCCCCGCAACGCGCCAGACCCGCGGATGCGCCAGGCTTCGTCGGCATCGCGCACGCGTTCCACCGCCGCCTGCTCAATAGCGCGCTCACACGATTGCCGCAACCAGTCGAGCCGATCTTGTTCTCGCAACTGTGATTCCAACCGGTCGGCCAGCGGCAAAAGGTAACGTGTATCGTTGATCGCATATTTCATCATCTGCTCGGGGAGCGGACGCCGCGCCCAATTCGCCTTTTGCGATCCTTTTGCAAGCTTGACGCCAAAGAAGCTCTCCACCAGCGCCGCCAAACTAAATTCGCGAATGCCGAGCAGTCGCGCAGCGATTACCGTGTCGAAAATCCGGCGCGCAGCGAAGTTCAAACTGCGGCGAAGCAGCCGAAGATCATAGTCCGCACCGTGCAAAACAATCTCCTTTTGCGCAAGTACCGCGCATAACGGCGCAAGATCCAAGTCCGTCAGCGGATCGATAATATAATCCCGCGCGGCTCCGTCGTAGCTGTCGCTGACCGCTGCTGGCGCGCTGATCTGGAGCAGACAAAGCTTCTCCCGATAACAATGTAAGCTGTCCGCTTCCGTATCGATCGCCACCCGGTTGCTCGAAGCAATTTGCGGGAGCAGCTCGGCGAGGCCTGAGGGGCTCGCGATCGGACTTGTCGGTAATGATGAATGACGAATGGCGGATGGCGAAGTAATGGCGAGACCCGAATGACGAGCATTCGCTTTTCCTTCATCTTGCGTCATTCGTGCTTCTTTCCTCATTCATCATTCGTGCTTCGTCATTCCATTCACTTCAGCCCGCTCAGGAGCAGTTCGGCGTTGGTCTTGGTCGCTTCGAGGTTTTCGATCAACTTCTCCATCGCTTCGATCGGTGGCAGCGCCGCCATCGTCTTGCGCAACAACTGTACCCGTTCCCATTCATCCGGATGATACAACAACTCCTCGCGGCGCGTGGCCGATTGCAACGGGTGGATCGCTGGATAAAGCCGTTTCTCCTGCAACGCGCGATCGAGATGCAGCTCCATATTGCCGGTGCCTTTGAATTCCTCGAAAATGACTTCGTCCATCCGGCTGCCCGTCTCGGTCAACGCGGTCGCGAGAACAGTCAGGCTGCCCCCTTCCTCGGCATTGCGCGCCGAACCGAAAAATTTCTTCGGCTTGGTCAACGCTTTCGACTCCACGCCGCCCGACATGATCCGGCCTTTGCCCGGCTGCAAATTGTTATAACCGCGCGACAATCGCGTGATGCTGTCGAGCAAAATCACCACGTCTTTTTTCAATTCCACCAGACGTTTCGCCCGCTCCAGCACCAACTCCGCCACTTGCACATGCCGATGGACGCTCTCGTCGAAGTTGGAATGATAAATCTGGCAATCAATCTCGCGCTCCAGATCGGTCACTTCTTCCGGACGCTCGTCCACCAAAAGCACGATGAGGACAATTTCCGGATGATTTACCCGGATCGCTTTCGCGATTTCCTTGAGCAAAATCGTTTTGCCCACCCGCGGCGGCGCCACGATCAACCCGCGCTGCCCGCGCCCGAGCGGCGCCAGAAG
>JBAQJG010000135.1:0-2007 GCA_049300145.1 Chthoniobacterales bacterium
GTCGTGAATTTAATCGGCTGATTCATAAGCTTCTTTCTTTCTCCCGGTCGGTTAACCTTGCGTTTGTCAGCTCTGAAAGAAGGGCAAGAAGCTGCCGGGAGGAGCATCCTACCCGATCCAGATCTAATTGCGTTGAGTCTTGAACGAATCTTGTCAGTTCGTCCAGATAATAATTAGCGATCGATCAGCCCCTGTGAAGCCCATGCCCGAAAGCCGTTCGGGGCGGGCGTTTAGCGCGGCCGCAAAACAAGAAACGAGCGCATTCGATGCCGGCAAACCGATAATACCTGCGCTTGGGCGGGATCGAGCGAAGCGACGATCTTGTTGTAATCCGAAACTGAGGCGACCGGTTGCTGATTGATTTCTTCGATCACGTCGCCTTTTTGCAACTCGGCCGCACCGCTATCGGGTTCCACATTTGTCACGACAACGCCCCGCGCGTTATTTGGCAGGTCGAGCTGACGCGCCATGTCCGGCGTCAGGTCGCTAACATGAATTGAGGCGAGGCCGCCGCCCGCCTCGCCTTGATCGTTCGGCTCCGGCGGCGTCTGCGGCTGTTCTTGTCGAGGCGAGACCTGGGCTGTTTGATGATCAATCGGCTCCTCCTTGATCTCGGTCGCCAGTGTCATCGGCTTGTCGTCCCGGACGATTTCCAGCTGTACTTTTTTATTCAAGCCGGCTTGGGCGATCAAGCTGCGCAGGGCGGGAAGGTTTTTTACTTCGTGCCCATTGAATTTGCGGATGATATCGCCTTTTTGCAGTTGCGCCTCAGCCGCGGGTGATCCTGGTATCACTTCATCGACAAAAACGCCTTCGCTCCCAGCGCCGTTCTGGCCTGGCTGAAGCGGGCGTGTCTGAATCCCAAGGTAACCTCGAATGATTCGGCCCTGCTTCAGTAAACTTTCGAGGGCCGTGCGAACGGTATTCGACGGGATTGCAAAGCCAATCCCCTGCGAGCCGCCACTGCGTGAAATAATCGCCACATTGATTCCGATCACTTCGCCGCGCAGATTAATCAACGGGCCACCACTGTTTCCGGGATTGATCGCGGCGTTGGTTTGAAGCAAGTCACTAAACGCGTCGGTGCGATTCGGTCGGCCTTTCGAACTGATGATGCCATCGGTCACTGTCTCGTCGAATCCGAACGGATTGCCGATGGCGAGAACAAAATCGCCAGCTTGCACGGTGTCCGAATCCGCCAGCTTGAGCGGTTTAACGCCGGTATCGTCGATCTTGAGCACGGCCAGATCGACCTGAGAATCGGCGCCGACCAGGCGCGCCTTTTTCGTCCGGCCGTCGCTCAATTGCACTTCGATCTCATCCACTTGATCGACCACGTGATTATTGGTGATGATGTGGCCCTCATTCGTCACGATCACGCCGGAGCCAAGCGAGTTTTGCACCAGGGCCTCGTCACTTGGATTCCGAAATGGCCGTTGGTTGCGAAAGAAAAACTCGAACGGATCGAGCCCGTACTGCCGGCGGACGGCGATTTTCTTGGAAGTCTTCACCGCCACGACCGATGGAATGACACTGCTTACGAGGGTGCGCCGCTCGAGGTTCAACGCCGCAAGTGATGCGACCGCTGTGGAATCGACACTGGGCGACGAGGCGAGCGTGTACTTCTCTGGCGTTCGCCGCGAACGCAGATTCAAGTCCCCATGCCGGAGGCGGTAGTCGTAAAGTAATGAAATTCCTACGCTCACGAGCAGTACGAAAAGCAAAAACTTTGCGAGATTTTTCATCAGCTAACGTTGGAAAAAGTTCGTCCCTCTTGTTCGACAATCAAATGCCGGAAACGTTGATTCTCGGGCAGTCCCAAGTGCGCGTCGGCCGCAAAGATCGACATCGCCGCAGCGCGCGCCCGTCGCATCAGGTGCGCATCACGTTTCAGGTTGCCGATCTTGAGCGCGGGTAAACCGCTTTGCGCTGTGCCAAGCAAATCGCCTGGTCCACGCAAATCCCAATCGGCTTCGGCCACTTCGAAGCCGTCGCTCGTTTTTTCGA
>JBAQJG010000136.1:0-4425 GCA_049300145.1 Chthoniobacterales bacterium
AGACATCGCCTCGGTTTGACCCGCCAATTTCGGTCGAGATCGGCCTTTGTGGCAATTGTGTAACGCTGTTAACAAGTTGGTATGAAAGAGAAGTGTGCCAAACTGTGGCAGAAATTGTCGGCGGCGTTGAAGCCGCAGGTGAGTGCCGATACATTCAAGCGTTGGTTTTCGGCCGTTGAATTAATTGAGGCCACCGACAACTCGCTGACCTTCCGCGTTCCAAATAATATCTACCAATTCTGGATCGAGAGTAATCATATGAGCGCCCTCCAAGCCGCCGTCATCACTGCTTTTGGCGGCCCGCGTGCAGTAAAGTTTTCTTTGCCGTCGGGATCTTCAGGGGACATTGGTGCCGAGGATGCAGCCGCTCTAAAGCAGATGGCGCCTGAGCTGGTGCGGGAGACAAAAGCAGCCGGCAGCGCGCTCGGGCTCAATCCCCGAAACACGTTCGAATCTTTTGTGGTCGGTCCGAACAACGAGATCGCGCACGCGGCCAGTCTGGCGGTGGGGCAGTCGCCGGCCCGGACGTATAACCCGCTGTTTATTTACGGCGGCGTAGGACTCGGCAAGACGCATTTGATGCAGGCGATCGGCCAATACGTTTGGGCGAAAAAGAAAACCACCAAGGTGATCTATCTCTCGAGCGAACTTTTCATCAACGAGTTCATCGACGCGATCCAGCACAGCAATCTGGTGAAATTCCGCAAGCGTTATCGCCAGTCCGATCTTCTTCTCATCGACGACATTCAATTTCTCGGCGGCAAGGAACGTTCGCAAGAAGAATTCTTTCACACCTTCAACACGCTTTTCGACGGACATAAACAAATCGTGCTCTCGAGCGACCGGCCCGCTTCAGAAATCGCGAACCTGGAGAAGCGGCTCGTTTCACGCTTTGAGTGGGGACTGACCGCCGAACTTCAGCCTCCCGACATCGAGACGCGCATGGCGATCTTGCGCATGAAAGCGAGCACGATGCAGATCAAACTGCGGGATGAGGTTTTCGAATTTCTCGCCAATCGCATTCGTACAAACGTGCGTCGCCTCGAAGGCGCGCTCATGCGCGTGGCGTCCTTTGCTTCACTCAGCGGAAAGGAGCTCACGCAGGAAGTCGTCGAGCATCTGCTCAAAGACATCTTGCAGGAAGAAGCGCGGCATTCCATCACTATCGAACAGATCCAACGGCGGGTGGCGGAACACTTCGACGTGCGCCTGGCCGATATGACGAGCAAACGGCGCCCGGCCAGCATCGCCTTTCCACGCCAGGTCGCGATGTATCTGGCGCGCGAGCTGACCAAGGCATCGCTCAACGAAATCGGCGACGCATTTGGCGGACGCGATCACGGCACTGTCATGCATGCCTGCAAGCTGGTAAAGAAACGCATGCATGAGCAGGACAGCCTGCGTCAGACCATTTCCTTCATCGACAGTTCATTGCAGCGCTGAACCCGGACAAGACTTTACGGTTGCCGAATAAAATCGGAAGCCTTACATCTTAAGCGCGCTGCCTGCCGCCATGAAATTCAGTGTCACGAAAGAAAAACTGCTCGAAGGTCTGCAACAGGTCCAAAACGTGGTCAGCACGCGCACGACCCTTCCGATTCTTTCCAATGTTCTGTTGCAAGCTAACGAAAACGCAGTTCATCTTACGACCACCGATCTCGATGTCGGTGTGCGCGGCAGTTTCGAAGCGGAAGTGGAAAAGAAAGGCGCAACCACGCTCCCGGCGCGCCGTCTTTTTAACATCGTCCGGGAACTGCCCTCCAGCGAAATCCAAGTCGATGTCGACGGAAAGAACACCGCCTCGATCCGGAGCGGGCAAAGCTTCTTTAAGATCCTTGGGCTGCCGGAAGAAGAATTTCCGCCGTTGCCGAAATTTGAAAACGCTAAGGCGGTCACGATTCCTCAAAAGGATTTGCGAGACGGTTTGCGGAGAACTTCCTATGCCATCTCGACCGATGAAACCCGCTACGTGCTGAACGGTGTGCTTTTCAGCTTCAAGGAAAATAAACTCATCCTGGTGGCGACAGACGGCCGGCGGCTCGCCATGGTCGATATCGAACTGGAATTCCCGCGCAGCCATGAAGCCGACATCATTGTCCCGACCAAAGCGGTAACGGAGTTGCAGCGCCTGCTCACCGACGACGGGGAGGTGAAAGTGAGCATGGGCAGCGGCCAGATTGCGTTCGATCTCAACAACACGTTGCTCGTCTCCAAGTTAATCGAAGGCAACTATCCAAACTACCGGCAGGTCATTCCATCGGAAGCAAAAGAACGGGTAACGCTCGAGCGCGAGACGTTCCTCAATTCATTGCGGCGCGTTTCCTTGCTCGCGAGCGACAAATCGAACTCGATCAAACTCAACTTCACCAAGAACAACATCGACATCACCGCCAACACCCCGGAGGTCGGCGAAGCGAAAGAATCGCTCCCCGTCGCCTACAAAGGGCGCGAATTTTCTATCGCCTTTAATCCGGAATTCTTGATGGCGCCGTTGCGCAACCTGACCGAGGACGAAGTTTTTCTCGATCTCATCGATGAGATGAGCCCGGGCGTCTTGAAGATCCAGACCCCGTTTCTCTACGTCCTGATGCCGATGCGGATCAGCTCGTGATGAGCTTGTCTGGAAGACAGGCGTCCTCGCCTGTCATGGCAAACAGGGTCCAGCCTGTTCGTTTGTTCCGAGATGCACGTGTCCTGACAGGCGAGACGCGCTGTCTGCCATGACAGCCGGGGACGAGCTGTCTTCCGGGATGCGCGGTTGCGGCTACAAATTCAGAGCGTCGCAAACGGTTTTGAATTTGAGCCGCGACATTTCTCCGTCTGGCGCCCGAATTACCTGCGCGTTTTCGTTCGCTGGCGCCCAAACCGCCGGATCGGTCGGGCCAAAAAGCAGAACGCAATTTGCCCCGGCAGCGGCGGCCAGGTGGGAGATTCCGCTGTCGTGACCGATAAAGATTATTTGCTCAAGGACCGCCGCGAGATGCGGCAATGGCAAGTCTTTTGCAAAGCGAACAGTCGCCTCTTTCCAGATTGATTGGAGCCGCCCAACTCGATCTGCGTCCGCCTCGCCGGAAACGACGACGATCGATCCGCGAAAATCTTCCGATGCGAGCAGATGATTTCCGAGGTCGATCCAATTTTCGAGCGGCCAATTTTTCCTTTCGCCGCCGCTGCCGGGATGAAACGCGACGATTGGTCGCGCGCAATCGCCGAGAAAGGCATTGGCCGCATCTCGATCTTCGGCCGAAGGATAAAGCTTCGCAGACAAATCCTCGACGCAAATACCGAGAGTCTGAAGCGGCCGCGAAAGTTGTCGGGCTGCGTGCGCGCGATGGTCGATCTTCCCCGGGCCATGAATCAGATTTTCTACGCCGCATCGGCGCAGATTCATTTCAAAGACGGCATCGGAATCGTAAAGATAGGTGATGATCAAATCGAAGCTCGCGAAATAGTTTGCAAGTTCGGCCGGGAGTTCCGAATTCTTGGCGAAGAAGCTCGCGAACGGACCGTGCTCGATTGAGCGGACGGCTTGCGCGTAAAACCGATTTTCCGCCAGCACCGCGATATGCTTGTAACCGAGGATCTCGATGTGCGCGTGAGAATATGCACAGCGCAATGCATTCAGCGTGGGCAGGGTGAGGATGAAATCGCCAATCGCACCGCCGCGGATCACAAGAATCCGTTTCATTCCATTCCCTGTAGCGGCGGTCTATGACCGTCGCTGAGATTGTTTTGCCCGACGCTCATAGAGCGCCGCTACAGAAGATCTCAATAAACCGTGATCGCCAGTGCGAGAATCACCGCGCCGTAAAACAGTGCGATGCCATGAATGAAGCGCCAGCGAACGGCGCTGCGCGCGCTCCAGTTGATTTGGTCCCGAAGCAAGTACGGGATCGTGACCCAGAACAGTCCGGCGACGATAAGCAAATAGGCGAGCACTGTGACGAGCAAACGGCTTGTTTCGTAACGCAGAAACGCCGCGTCAAGCAGTGGTTCGGCGGCGAGCAAACAGAGAATTCCAAGCGCGCGCACAGCGAGAAATTCGTCAACGAAACGCAGAACAAGCACGTAACCGATCGGCAATACAATGAGGAGCGGCCGTCGAAAAGCCGAGAACTCTCCCATCTCCATCGTCGCCAGCAGCCAGAAGCTCCAGACAAGATCGGCTGTCAGCAAAATAACCCCGGCAACGCGTGAGCGTGGAAATCGTTGCGCAACAGTGGCAAGATCCGCTTTTAGCAATCCGGGCAAGCTGATCAAGATTAGAAACGCGCCCGCGATTACTCCCACAGTTTGCAAAGACAGATGGTAAATCATGCGGCGATCGTTGCTGACCGCGTCAGGTTTGCATGACCGGCGTCCCATACAAGCTGAATCCATTTGCTTGTTCGACCCGGATATCGACCATCTCGCCAACAAGTTCGT
>JBAQJG010000137.1:0-4347 GCA_049300145.1 Chthoniobacterales bacterium
CGTTATCGCGTGGCCGATCTGGAGAAGACGGTCGCATTTTACAAAGATGTTCTCGGACTCAAGGAGGTTCGCCGGCACACTTCTGGCCGCGGCTCGCAACTGGTTTTTCTGAAAGCGCCCGACAGCGAAGAAGAAATTGAAATCTGTAAATTCGATCAGAGCGGCCCGGTGGTGGTTGGCCCCGATCTGACGCATCTGGCATTCGAAGTGGACGATCTGGAAAAGTTCGCGCGCGAAGCGGCAGCCAAGGGTTATCCGCTTTCGGACGGACCACATCAGACCTCAGGCGGCAGCAAGATTGCTTTCATCGACGCTCCGGAGGGTTACGAGATCGAGTTAATCCAGCGCGGCGGTGATTTATAATAACCTCTCGTTGGCTATGTGCTTGCGCCTCACAAATTCTTGCCCCTAATTTGCCGCTGATGAAATTGGGACGCAATTGGATAGTTTGCTTCTGCGTATTCGCATTTGCGCTCACCACCTTTGCCCAGGAGCAGGAAGCCGTCCGGCCGAGCGGTGTCCCGGAGCCTTTGTCGAAGCAGTCTCCGCCGAAAGCGACGCGCGCTCGCTCCCCGCACCGGCACGCGAAGACCAAAGTCGCATCGATTGAAGAGGGCGATCAAGTTTCGCCGCCCCCCGTTTCCGGAGGTGTGCCGGCGACAGGCGCAAGATCGGTCATGATGGTTGATGCACGCACCGGGAAAACTTTGTATGAAAAAAATGCGGATGAGATACGACCGGCGGCCAGCACGCAAAAATTACTCACTGCATTAATCATTACTGAGCATGGTTTTTTGGATCAACCGGTGAGAGTTGAACTTACCGACACCCTGGCGGAGCCGGTGAAGTTGAATATCAAACCTGGCGACACCTACCAGCGCATCGACCTATTGCGAGCGTTGCTGGTAAAGAGCCCGAATGATGTGGCGCGTTGTCTCGCGCGCGACAATGCGGGCAGCATCGAAGCGTTCGCCGAGATGATGAATCAACGCGCGCGCGAACTCGGCGCGACGCACTCGCATTTTGTGAATCCGAACGGGTTACCGGTGCCCGGCCAATATTCGAGCGCACGCGATCTTTCGATCATCGCACGCGCAGCCTACGCCAATGCCACGATTCGATCGATTGTTTGTCTTCCGCAACTTATCTTTCGCTATGCCAACGGCCGCACGCGCGAGCTCGAAAACACAAATAAAGTTCTAAGACGCTCCCCGTATTGCAACGGGATGAAAACCGGGTACACCGAAGCCGCCGGGCATTGCTTGATTTGCAGCGGTTCGCGCCCGGGCCGCGACATCATCGTGGTCGTGCTTGGCGACAGCACGGCCGTGTGGCGAGACGCCTCTGCCCTGCTCTCCTGGGGTCTCTGGATGTAGTCCCCCGCAAAAGGCGGGAGTCTCATACACGCCTGAAGCCGAAGTCGCAAGATCCGCTATTACGGAGTTGAGGATGCCGCTGAGTCGCGGAGCAGCGGCGTAGGCACGAGGCCGGGGTTTCGCTTCACATCCACCGGCACCGCCGGAATATCATCCGGGCCTTCCGCGGGCGGCGCTGGCTCTTCGGCGTTTTCTATGCTCGCGTACTTCGCCGCCATCCTCTGCTCGCTGGTCTGATTTACCGTAGTCGTTTGGGTGGTTGTCGAACAGGCGGAAAGCAAGGAGAGACTGAGCAGAGACGTAACGATTTGGATTTTCATTCTTCGGGCTCTGTACGTAGGCGGGCTGCTTCTATAGTTATTATAATCATGCCTTGGATGGCAAGCTAAAACCGCGGATTACGCGGATTTCACGGATGAATTTCTGTAGCCGTCGCCTTGGTTGCCACGCCGAAGCAGGGCGAAGCGCGATACGGTGGATCGGCCCCGAATGCTTTCGGGTGCGATGCTAAAGAAAATGCGGCTCCGCCGCCAAATTAACATCGAGCAAGGGACTGCTCGATCCACCTTCGCGTGGCCACTTCGCAAACCTTTGGCGTGACAAGCAGCGAAAGCAGCTACAGAAATCGCCGCAAGATCGGTTTCAGCTTTTTCACTGTTGTGGCCGGCCAGAGGTTGCGTTCCGTGACCAAGGCCGAGTCGAGGGCGGAATGTTCCGGCCAGTTCGGTTCCATCGGTACGCGCGGGATTGCATCGACCAGCATCTTTCTCGCCGTCTCGGCATTCGCCATCAGATGACCGATCACCGTCTGGGCGGAGACCGGTTCCTCTTCCACTTTCCAGCAATCGTAATCCGTAACCATCGCCATGGTGGCGAGCGCAATCTCCGCTTCGCGGGCCAACTTTGCTTCCGGCAGGTTCGTCATGCCGATTACGTCAAAACCGTTTCGGCGATTGAGCTCCGATTCCGCGCGCGTCGAAAACGCCGGCCCGTCCATGTTCACGTAAGTGCCGCCGTTGTGAATCGTGACGCCTACCGAACGCGCTGATTCGGCAATGATGTTTCGCAACTTCGTGCTGATCGGATCCGCGAACGAGATGTGCGCGGCAATTCCTTCACCGAAGAACGTGTGATCGCGACGCAGGCTGGTACGATCATAAAACTGCGACGGCAACAAAACGTCCCGCGGCGCATATTTTTCCTGCAAACTGCCGACCGCGGTCACCGAGATGATCCAGCGCACGTTGAGCGAACGCAGCGCGTAGATGTTGGCCCGATGATTTAATTCATGCGGCAAAAGCCGATGGCCACGCCCGTGGCGCGGCAAAAAATAAACCTCCCGGCCGCTAACCTTGCCGCCGATGAGCGTGTCCGATGGGGCCCCAAACGGAGTATCGATGTTGCGTTCGGTCGCATCGCGCAGCTCGTCCATCTGATACAAACCGCTGCCGCCAATGATGCCGATTGCCGGAACTTCTTTTTTCATTCGTGCCGCGATTAAATCCGAAAGATCGACAAGATGAAAAGTCGATAATCTCTCCGTGGCGGAGCCCGCTCGCCCGTGTATTATTCTCGCCCATCCATGCCGAAATTCTTCATCAAGACCTACGGTTGCCAGATGAACGAGCGCGACTCGGAACAAGTAGCGCATTCACTCATCGCGCGTGGCTACGAGCGCGTGGAAAGTGAAATGGAAGCGGATGTGGTCTTACTCAACACGTGCAGCGTGCGTGACATGGCCGATCAAAAGGCGCTGGGAAAAATGGGGATGCTCGGACACATGGCGAAAGCCCGGCCGGAAGTTGTCTTCGGTTTTCTTGGCTGCATGGCGCAGGCGAGGGGCGAGTCGTTACTGAGAAATTTGCCGCATGTCGATCTTGTCGTGGGGACGCAAAAATTTCATCGCGTGCCCGATTACGTAGAGGAACTTGTCGCACGCAAACAGGGCCAAACATCGGAAAACGTCCAAAGCTCAACGCCCAACGCTCAACGTTCAACAGAACGACTGATGGATGATCTCTGCTTCGCGATTGTCGATGTTGGCGAAGAGCCAGGCTCACAAGAAACGATCCGCGAACAACAACTCGCGCCCAGGCAGGCGACCGCTTTCGTTTCGATCATGCAAGGATGCAACATGCATTGCACCTTCTGCATTGTGCCGAGGACCCGTGGCGCAGAGCGCAGCCGCGCGATCGATGAGATTGTGCGCGAAGTGCGCGATCTCGTCGCGCGCGGCGTGAAGGAAGTCACATTGCTCGGACAAATCGTAAACCTGTACGGCCGTCACGAGTTTCCCAGGCGCGATGGCAAAAGTCCATTCGTGCAGTTACTCGAAGCCGTGCACGAGATCGACGGGCTCGAACGGCTCCGCTTCACGTCCCCTCATCCGATCGGATTTCGTGGTGATTTGATCGACGCATTCGGGCGCCTGCCGAAACTGGCGGACCACGTTCACCTGCCGCTGCAATCCGGCTCAGACAAAATTCTCAAAGCAATGCACCGGACTTACACCGCGGAGAAATACGTTGATCTTGTCGATCGCATCCGGCACGCGCGCGACGGCATCGCGATCACGACCGACGTTATTGTCGGTTTTCCCGGCGAGACCGAAAGCGATTACGAGCAAACGCGCGAGCTTGTCGGACAAATCCAATTTGACAACGCCTTTGTCTTTCGCTATTCGCCGCGACGCGATACGCCCGCCGCCGAGATGAGTGACCAAATCGACGAAAACGTCAAAGCAGAGCGCAATCAGGATTTGCTCCGGGTCGTGAATGAATCAGCGCGACGGGCTGGCGAACGCCTGGTTGGCCGCAATGTCGAAGTTCTCTGCGACGGCCCGAGCAAAACGAACGTGGCTCGCTTAATGGGCCGCACAAGGACGAATAAAATCGTCGTGTTCGAGGGCGGCGACGAACTTGTCGGCGAGATTGTCGATGTACGGGTCCAACAAGCGAACGGATTTAGCTTG
>JBAQJG010000138.1:0-2915 GCA_049300145.1 Chthoniobacterales bacterium
AAAACGTTGAGTCGGCAATCAGGGATGTACCGCGTGGCGGCGAAAATCTCGGATGAACAGATCAACGACCTCGTTGGAAATTTTTGTCGATCCAACGGCGGATGTTTGCGCACGATTCTCTGGAAGCGCGATGAGCGCGGCGCCGTTCCATCGACAAAGTTGCCGCCGGATAAATTTGACGCGTCGCATGACCAAGCGCTGTGGCCAGGATCGGCAGCCCCGGCTACAAGCGAGCACGTGATTCCGCTGCTTTGCCAGGAAGCGTGCGGTTTGCTCGTGACGGAATGTCGCAAGCTTGTGAAGGGCGAAAGCGGCCTCAGTGATGCGACTCCGAATGCTTTCGGGGCCGCTATAGCAGAAAAATGATTGTCCGCGCCCGCCTCATTGTGACGATGAATGGGCCGCCGATCGAGAACGGCGCGGTCGCGACAGAAGGAAATCGCGTCGTTGATATTGGATTGTTCAACGAAGTCAAAGCGCGCAACTCCGGTGAAGTTGTCGATCTTGGCGAGCAAGCGCTGCTTCCTGGCCTGATCAACGCGCATTGCCATCTCGATTACACTTGTTTACGCGGGAGAATTCCGCCGCCAAAATCTTTCGCCGATTGGATCCGGGCGATCAATGCTGAGAAAGCAAAACTTTCTAAGCGGGATTTTCTCGCGTCGATCAATCAAGGATTTGCCGAAGCGAGAAGGTTCGGAACAACGACGATCGGGAATCTCACCGCGTTTCCGGAACTGGTTGCGAAGGTTAATGAGCCAATCCGGACTTGGTGGTTTGCAGAATTGATTGATGTGCGCGAGCCAAATCGCGCGAAAGACATTGTCGATCTTTCGGTTGAATCACTAGAATCGAAAGAGACTTGGGGGTTGGCGCCGCACGCCCCGTTTACGGCCTCACCCGATTTGCACCGGCGCTGCGAGGAGATTGCACGAGCAAAAAATATTCTACTGACGACGCATTTGGCAGAGTCGCGTGAAGAGATGTCGATGTTTCGCGACGGGTCGGGGCCGCTTTACGAATTTATGAAAGGAATTGGGCGTCCGATGGATGATTGTGGTCATGAGACGCCGCTGGCGTTGTTTGTTGGCCGTCGCGCTCTACCGGGGCGCTGGATCGTCGCACACTTGAATGAGCTGGCGGAGAGCGATTTTGATTTGCTCGCAAAATCGGCAGAAAAATTTCATGTCGTGCATTCGCCGCGCAGCCACGGTTATTTCGCGCATTCGCGATTTCCGTTCGAGAGATTGCGGGCGCTTGGATTAAACATTTGCCTGGGCACTGATAGCCTGGCGAGCAATGAGGATTTGAGCTTGTTTGCCGAGATGCGCGCGTTTCAAAAAAACGAACCCCGAACGTCGCCGGAAGAGATTTTGTCGATGGTGACGGCGAATCCGGCGCGGGCGTTGCAGCAGGAGGATGCGCTCGGGGAAATTCGGCTAGGATCTCGTGCTGATTTCGTCAGCCTTCCATGCGCAAGCTCGACAAGGGTGTTTGAGGAAATCATCGCCTTCGATCGGCCAGTGGAGTGGACGATGCTGGATGGGAAAATAAGGTAATGGAGGTAGCGCAAGCTTCCCGCTTGCAACTATCTTGAGAAACCAAGGGGGCAGGCTTGTGTCACTTGGATTCTCATTTCCGCTTTCTTTTTCTCAATTCTGAAATATTCTCCGCGCTGAGATTTTATGGCCAAGATCATGATCATCGATGACGAGCCGGCAATGGTCGAAGTCATCGTGACGCTTTGCCGCGAGAAGGGGCACCAGGCTTTCCCATTCAGTTCCGCTACGAAGGCGGTTGAGCAGATCGACAATATTCAGCCGCAGGTGGTGATTGCAGACATCAAGATGGAGACCATGACCGGTTTCGACGTGCTGCGGCATGTGCGCGAGCATCATCGGCAAACGGCGGTCATTTTGATCACGGCCTACGCCTCGGTCGAAACGGCCGTCGAAGCGATGAAGATAGGCGCGTATGATTACGTGACCAAGCCGTTCAAGATCGACGAGCTGCAAATGACGGTGCAGCGCGCGCTCGATTATCAATCGGCCCTGCGGGAGAACGTTTATCTGCGGAAAGAGCTGAAGAATCGTTATCGCTTTGAGAACATCATCGGCACGAGCCGGAAGATGGAGCAGGTTTACAATCTCATTAATAAAGTCGCCGACACTGACAGCACCGTTTTGATCCAAGGGGAAAGCGGCACTGGCAAGGAGCTGGTCGCGCGCGGTTTGCATTTCAACAGCAACCGGCAGCATCATCCCTTCGTCGCGATCAATTGCAGCGCGTTGCCGGAGAACTTGCTCGAGTCGGAGTTGTTTGGTCATAAAAAGGGCGCATTTACCGGCGCGGTAACCGATAAGCGCGGCTTGTTCGAAGAGGCTAATCTCGGCACGATTTTTCTCGATGAAGTAAACTCGATGGCGCCGCCGTTGCAGACAAAGTTGCTACGCGTTCTGCAAGAGCGCGAGGTGCGGCGGGTCGGCGATAACAAGAGCGCGCCGGTGAATGTGCGCGTGGTGGGCGCGACGAACGAGCCATTGCAACCGAAGCTTAAGGACGGGACGTTTCGCGAAGATCTTTATTATCGGCTGGCGGTCATTCCGGTGGAGATTCCGCCTTTGCGCGACCGCCTCGAGGATGTGCCGCTGCTCGTCCAACATTTCTTACAGAAGCAAGCGAGTTCGGCTGGTGGTGAACCAAAGAAAATCGATCCCCAAGCGGTCGAGATTTTGTGTCACTACAATTATCCGGGCAACGTGCGCGAGCTGGAGAATGCGATCGAACGCGCCTGCGCTCTGTGCGAGGACAATCTGATTCTGCCGGGCGATTTGCCGCCGCACATCGTGAGCGAGGCGCAGGGCGGGAAAGCGGAGCAGGCAATGGCGGCAATGCCGGTCGGCCAAACTCTCGAC
>JBAQJG010000139.1:0-7545 GCA_049300145.1 Chthoniobacterales bacterium
ACTGCGGACCGATAGACGGCGTGTTTTCTGGGGACGTATCTGACGCCATCGCGCGCCTGCAGAAAAATTATTCCATGCGCGTGACCGGGACGCTCACCATTCCGGTGCGACGAGCGTTGTTTTTGCCTTAACGATTTGCATGAACTCACCGGCCGGCAAGTCAGTTATCGATCTGCTCTTGGCGAGCGGTGTTTCTTCGCACGATGAAGCGGCGGAACTGGCGACCAATCTGAACGGCGGCTCCTGGACGAGTCAGGTGCTCGATTCCGGGAAGGTGGACGAGAACCGGTTCCTAGGCGCCATCGGAAAATTGTTCCACGTGCCGTTTGTCTCGATCGATCCGAAGACCATCGACCGGCAGACATTGTCGATCTTGCCCAGCCGTTTCGTCTTTCAACATCACATCCTGCCGATTGAGGTGAAGGAAAACTCAGTGGTGCTGGCTACGTACGATCTGTTCAATTCAATCGGCCGCCAGCTCGCCTCGCAGTTGTTGAAAAAGCCGGCGGAATGGGTGCTGGTGCCGCGGGGGCAAATTCTGCGCACCATGAAAACGCTCTACGGCGTGGGCGCGGAAACATTCGATGAGATTCTGAAAACCAACCGCGCCTTCGAAGTGTTGCAGGACGGCGAGACGAGCACGGACCTGACCGCGGATGACCCGGAGGCTTCGGTGGTGAAGTTCGTCAACCAGATTATTCGCGAGGCGATCATCGAGCGGGCCACGGACATTCACGTCGAACCACTCGAAAGCGATCTGCGCATTCGTTATCGGATCGACGGCATCCTGCACGAAGTGGCCGTGCCGCCGCAGTTGCGCGTGTTGCAATCCGCAATCATCTCGCGCCTGAAAGTGATGGCGCACATGGACATCGCCGAGCGGCGCCTGCCGCAGGATGGCCGGATGAATCTGCACGCAAATAATCAGGAAATCGATGTGCGCGTCTCGACCATTCCCACCGTGAACGGTGAGTCGATCAGCCTGCGGCTCCTCAGCCGCGGCGAGCAACAGTTCGGCTTTGACCGTCTCGATCTGGGCGAGAAGCAGGAACCCATCATTCGCCATCTGCTCGGGCAACCGAACGGAATCATCCTGCTTACCGGCCCCACCGGCTGCGGAAAATCGACCTCGCTCTATTGTTTCTTGAGCAGCATCAACTCGGTGCAGCGCCGCATTATCACCATCGAAGAACCGGTCGAATACCGCTTGCCGGGCGTCTCGCAGATTGATGTAAAACCAGAGATTGATCTCACCTTCGCAAAGGGTTTGCGTCACATTCTGCGGCAGGACCCCAACGTCGTCATGGTCGGCGAAATTCGCGACGTCGAGACGGCGGACATTTCCATCCGCGCTGCCATGACTGGCCATCTCGTTTTCAGCACGCTGCACACGAACGACGCAGTCGGAGGTATCACTCGTTTGCTCGACATGGATGTCGAGCCGTTCCTGCTTGCCTCGGTCGTAAAATCATTCATCGCGCAACGCCTCGTACGCACGATTTGCCCCGAATGCGTGCAGTTGGTCGAGTATCCAAAGGAATTCCTGGCGGAAATCGGTTTCCCGGTGAAGGAACGCGGCACGCAATTCCGGCGTGGCGCGGGGTGCGATCAATGCCGCCAGACCGGCTACCAGGGTCGCGCGGCAATCTATGAGATTTGCGTGGTGAGCGAGCCGCTCCGAAAGCTGATCATGCAAAAGCGCGACGGCGGCGAGCTCAAGCAATGCGCCATCGCGGAGGGAATGGAAACGCTGCGGCAGGACGGTTGGCGGCGCGTCGCGCAAGGTAAAACGACCATCGAAGAAGTGGTACGCGTCACGCAAACGGACGAAGTGATGGCGGAGACCACCGAAGAAGCCGAGCCGGTGGTGGCGGGGTAGCGCGCGCGTCTCGCGTTTTAGCGCGGCGGCCGCAGGAAAGATTGTTTTCGCGAGACGTCAAAACCAAGACGTCAGACGCGTGCCTAATCAGATCCGCGCAATTTCGCGATCGCATCGCGATAATTTTTTGCGTGAAAGATGAAGGTGCCGGCGACGAGGACGTTAGCGCCGTTTTGGATAGACAATCGCGCGGTCTCGGGGTTGATGCCGCCATCGACTTCGATGTCGATCTTTGCTGCGCGAGATTTATTCCCGTCGGCTGCGCGTTTCACTTTTCCCATCATCTCGGAGCGGAATGATTGACCGCCGAAACCAGGATGGACGGTCATGACGAGCAAGATGTCGATCTTGTCGAGGAAGGGCTCGACCGATTCAAACGGCGTCGCGGGGTTCAAAGCCAAACCAGCGCGACAACCAGCATCGCGAATTTTCTTCAACGTTTCTTCGACATGATGTTTCGACTCCGGCTCGACGTGGACTGTGACGGAGTTTGCACCGGCTTCGATAAATCGCGGCACGTAATGATCGGGATGCTCAATCATCAAGTGGATATCGAGCGGAAGCTTGGTTTGCTTGCGCACAAGATCGACAATCGCCGGCCCGAATGAAATATTATCAACGAAATGTCCGTCCATGATATCGCAATGAATCCAATCGGCGCCGGCTTTTTCAGTAGCGCGGACTTCATCGGCCAGGCGAGAAAAATCGGCAGCGAGAATGGAGGGCGCGACGAGGATTTTTTGCGCGATCACGTGGCGAACGTTAAACGCTCTAGATTCAACGTCCAATACTCCCGTGGCCCAAGCTTTTCCTTGACGGCGCGGGGCTCCGTCTCATGTTACGGCGTTTCAGCCGGTCGAATCGCAGTCACGCGCACGGTAGCTGCTACGATTAAGGGCATGGACGCGCTTCTGGCAGACTGGAATCAGGGCGGCTAATCAAAAATTAATTCATGTTCAACGGACTTTTCGGCTGGTTATCGAGCGACATCGGGATTGATCTCGGCACGGCGAACACGCTGGTTTATGTAAAAGACCAGGGGATCGTTTTGCGCGAGCCTTCCGTGGTGGCGGTGCAAGCCGGCACGAACAAAGTGCTGGCGGTGGGCGATGAGGCGAAACGCATGCTCGGCCGCACGCCGGCGAACATTGTCGCGGTGCGGCCGTTGAAAGATGGCGTGATCGCGGACTTCGAAGTGACCGAGGCAATGTTGCGGCATTTCATCACGAAAGTGCACAATCGCCGCGTGCGTGCGCGACCGCGCGTGGTGATCGCGGTTCCATCTGGGATTACGGAAGTGGAAAAGCGCGCTGTCCGAGAATCGGCAACGCATGCTGGAGCTCGGGAGGTTTATTTGATTGAAGAACCGATGGCCGCGGCAATCGGCGTGGGTCTTCCCGTGCAAGACCCGGCCGGCAACATGATCATCGACATCGGCGGCGGGACGACCGAGGTCGCGCTCATCTCGTTGTCCGGAATCGTATTCAGCCGCAGCGTTCGGGTCGCGGGCGATGAGTTGGACGAAGCGATCGTTCAATACATGAAGCGCGCTTACAATTTGATGATCGGCGAGCGGACCGCGGAAGAAATTAAGATCAAGATTGGCTCGGCCTATCCGAGCGAGAAGGAAACGAGCGTGGAGGTAAAAGGCCGCGATTTGGTGGCCGGTTTGCCGAAGACGCTCATGATCACTTCACAGGAAGTACGCGAGGCATTGCTCGAGCCGATTTCGACGATTGTCGATTCAGTGCGCATCACGCTGGAACGTTGTCCGCCGGAACTTTCGGCCGATCTTGTCGATCGAGGACTGGTGCTCGCGGGCGGCGGTGCACTGCTGCGCGGTTTCGACAAGCTTTTGAGCGAAGAGACCGGTTTGCCTGTCCATGTTGCTGAAGATCCGCTCAGCGCGGTGGCGGAAGGAACGGGCAAATGCCTCAATGAACTCAAGTTTTTACGTCAAGTCGCCTCGTCGGATCGCCAGTGGCGGTGACGGTTGCGGACTGCGGATTGCGGATTTGCGCGAATGAACGCGCGTTTTCCGGGTCGAGGATCGACCGTCAAACACTCGCCAATGCGATGAGCCGCACGAGCATCATCGCGCTGCTGATTTTCGGCGCCATCCTCGGATATTTCCTTACTTTCGGCCCGGAGAGGACGCGCAAATTCCAGGGCGGAGTTTATCAAGTGATCGCGCCGTTTCTTACCGGCGGCTCGGGGTTGCAAAAGCAGATTACGTCGGTGCGCACCGGTTTGAAATCGCTGGAAGAGCTGGAGCGCGAGAATGCTTCATTGCGAGTGGAGAACCGCTCGCTCAAGGCGACGAACCAGGGCCTGCGCGACGTCGAGCACGAGGTCAGCCGTTTACGACACGCGCTTAATTATCGCGAGCTCTCGGTCTTCAAACTGGTGCCGGCCGAGATTGTGGCGCGCGACTCTTCGACCTGGTGGCACACGGTCACGATCAACCGCGGGACAGAGGATGGCATCGAAGGCGACATGGCGGTGGTAACGGATGAAGGTTTGGTGGGAAAAACGACCACGGTGAGCGCAAATATTTCGATGGTCCTTTTGGTTTCAGATGAAAATTGCAAGGTCGCGGCGTCGGTGGAAGGAACGCGCGAACAAGGGATTGTTTCCGGCGAGCGTGTGAGTGGTGGATTGACTCCATTTTTGAATCTGAATTTTCTCTCGAAACAAGCGGATTTGCAGCCAGGGCAAAAAGCTTACACCTCGGGCGTAGGCGGCGTTTTTCCGTCCGGCTTGCTAATCGGCGCCGTCAAAACTTTTCGATTGCGTGAGCTGGATGGACAGGCGCAGCTCACGCCGGCGGTCGATTTATCGCATCTCGAGGACGTCTTCGTGGTGACGGGCCGAAAATGATCTTCTTTTTTATTCTGCTGGTTTTCGTCCTCATTGCGCAGATCGCGGAGTTTTTCATCCCGACGCTCCCGTGGCTCCACAACGCGCACATTTACATCGCACCGGTGATCGTTTTTTACGGGGCAATGGCATTGCCGTTCCCGCTCATGCTCGCCCTCGCCTTGTACGCTGGCATCCTCTTGGACGCGCTCACCGTGCAGGTGATTGGGGCGAAGGTTGAAATTTCAATGGGATGGTCGATACTGCTCTACGCTGTGCTGGCGGGAATCATGCATGGCCTAAGGCCACTCTTCCTCCGCGGCCGCTGGGAAGTGCATTGCGTTCTAAGCGGCATCTGCACCTCAGCGATTATTCTAGCGCAATATTTGATGATCACATTTCGACGCGGGTCCATCATTTTTTCCCGGGAAGTATGGTGGCAGATCGGTGGGCCCGGTTTGATCGCCATGGTAATGGCGCCGATTATTTTCTGGTTCTTGCAATGGATAGCACGGGTCACGGCTTATCCGTATCTTTCCGAAAGGACTCGCTTCGAATGAACCGTCCCCTCAGCCCGCATTTGCGGATTCAATTTCTCGGGCTCTTAATGCTCCTGGGAATGGGCGCGCTCGCGCTCAGACTCTGGTGGATACAAGTAGCGCACGGCGCCGAATGGACTGCGCAGGTTCGTGGCAGCTCGCAAGCAACAGTGAGAATTCCGTCCGTGCGCGGCGAGATCAAAGACCGCAACGGACTGACGCTGGTGCAAAATCGGGCCAGCTATGAGGTCGATTTTTATTTGCCGGAAATGGTGAAGGGCTATCGCGAACGTTTCGGTCCGCCACCGCTCGAAGAATATCGCGCCATCATCAATGGCATGCCGAAAGATGTAAAGGAGCCGGACATCATTAAGATCGTCAATGACGGCGTTGTCCCGCGTCTGGACGATCTCGATCTGGCGCGCGATTACAACGCCGGTCAACTGCAGAGGCATTACCGCAACGATACCGAGGTGCCGTTCTCCTACATCAAGGACATCGATTTCCCCACGATGGCGAAATTTTCCGAACACGATGTCGGACTGCCTGGCGTTGACATCGCGATTAAGCCGGTGCGTTCCTACGTTTACGGCGCGCTGGCGGCTCACATTCTCGGTTACGTCGGTGCGCCTGATGACATAAACAAGGACGAGGCAAGAAAGTACACGTTCTATCAAGGCGATGTGGAGGGAAAATCGAACGTCGAGAAATCGATGGACGAATATCTTCGCGGCAAACCGGGAGTGCGCTACCTGCGACGCAATGCCAAAGGCGTGATCGATGGCGTTTTGCGGGAAGAGCCGCCCAAACAAGGAGCGAACGTTTTTCTAACCATCGACGCGCGAATTCAGGCCGTGGCTGAGGAAGCGTTGCGTGCTATCAGCCGCGGTGCAGCGATGGTTGTCGATCCAAATAACGGCAACATTTTGGCGATGGCATCCGTGCCATCATTCGATCCGAATACCTTCATCCCAAGCATCAAGGCGAAGGATTGGAAAGCACTGCAAAAGGACGAGGGCGTTCCACTGGTCAACCGCGCGATTAGCTGCCTACCGCCGGGCTCGACATTCAAGCTCATCACGGCGCTCGCCGGATTGCGGGGCACGAAAAATCTAGCGGGGGCCAAATACAACTGCGGTGGCGGTGTGAGTTACGGCGATCACTTTTTCCGATGCTGGGTAGCCGAAAAACATTATACGCACGGGACCATCGGACTCGCCGATGCAATCAAGGTGTCATGCGACTCGTTTTTCTACCAGTACGGAAACGCGGCTGGCATTCAGTCGATTGACGCCGTTGGCAAGATGTTGGGAATCGGCGAAGAATCGGGCCTGCAACTGTCGGCTGAACAAACCGGCAATATGCCGGGGCCTGAGTGGATGCAAATTCACCATCCGCAGGAGAGGTGGTCGCAGGCGCAAACGGCCAATGTTTCGATCGGCCAGGGGTACACGCTTGTTTCGCCTCTGCAATTGGCGATGGCCTACGCGACGATCGCAAACGGCGGCGTGTGCTATTACCCACGGCTGGTGGATCGAGTTTTGAACCAAGACGGCTCTCCTGTGGTGGACGAGCATGGCAAGCTCGCAGTGCCTCAGACGCCACGAGTGCGATCGGACTTACGTCAAGAAATGTCACCTGACAAAATTGATCTGGTGCGCAAAGGCCTTTGGAAAGTTGTTAACGAAGATGGAGGAACCGGTGGCAGAGCGCGTTTGAAAGGCGTTGTGGTGGCTGGGAAAACCGGCACTGCGCAGGCCACCGACCGTGGCCACGAGGAAAACGTGGCGTGGTTTGCGTGTTTCGCGCCATTTGACCATCCGAAGTATGTCGTCGCAGTGATGGTGCAGGGCGCCTCTGGGCACGGCGGCGAGGTCGCGGGCCCGATCGCTACACGCATTCTCGAACGCACGCTCGCGCAGGATGAAGGAAAGTTCGATATGCAGGTCGCCTGGCTCGCACCCGCACATAAGGCCAATCCGCTCCAATTGATCAAAGCAGTGACTTATCACGACACGGGAGGCAATCTCGGAGGCGAGGACGAAGAAACTGCGGACCAATCACAAAATGCCGATGCGCAGATGGCGAATGCCGATGCGGCTCCTGATGTAGAACCTGAGGCCGACGCGCAAGGAACGGTGAGACGGGCTCGGCTGGCTCGGGCTGTTCCAGTTGCGGCGCCGGCCCGCCCGCGGAACTTTTTCGAGCGCCTTTTTGGAGTTCGACGTCAGCCTGGGCCAACTCCGCCGCCCGCCCGTCGTCCCGGCC
>JBAQJG010000140.1:0-5847 GCA_049300145.1 Chthoniobacterales bacterium
TCGCGCGCGGCGATTTGTCGAAGAAAATCACTGTCGATGTTCGTGGTGAAATTCTGGAGCTCAAAGACACGATCAACACGATGGTCGATCAATTGCGATCGTTCGGATCGGAAGTGACGCGCGTGGCACGCGAGGTCGGCTCGGAGGGAGCGCTCGGCGGACAAGCCCGCGTCGAGGGCGTTTCGGGAACATGGAAAGATCTTACCGATTCCGTGAATTTCATGGCCAGCAACCTTACGACACAGGTGCGAAACATCGCGGCTGTGACAACCGCGGTCGCGACGGGCGACCTGTCCAAGAAAATCACGGTCGATGTAAAGGGAGAGATTCTCGAGCTGAAGGACACCGTGAACACGATGGTTGACCAGTTGAACTCCTTTGCCTCGGAAGTGACGCGGGTGGCGCGCGAGGTGGGGACTGAAGGTAAACTCGGCGGTCAGGCGATGGTCAAAGGCGTCGGTGGCACTTGGAAGGACCTGACCGACAGTGTGAACTTTATGGCCGGCAACCTGACGAACCAGGTGCGCGGCATCGCGAAAGTGGTGACGGCGGTCGCGAATGGCGATTTGAAGCAGAAGCTGCTCGTTGAAGCGAAGGGCGAAATCGCGGAACTGGCCGACACGATCAACAGCATGACCGACACGCTCGCGATATTTGCCGATCAGACCACCACGGTGGCGCGAGAAGTCGGTGTCGAAGGAAAACTCGGCGGCCAAGCGAACGTGCCCGGCGCCGCGGGGACCTGGCGCGACCTCACCGACAACGTCAATCAACTTGCCGCCAATCTTACGACGCAGTTGCGCGCGATCGCCGATGTTGCGACGGCTGTCACCAAGGGCGATCTGACGCGATCGATCCAAGTCGCAGCCGAAGGCGAAGTCGCGTTCGTCAAAGACAACATCAACGAGATGATCCGCAACTTGAAAGACACGACGTTGCGGAACAACGAACAGGACTGGCTGAAGACAAATCTAGCCAAGTTCACCCGGATGTTGCAGGGTCAAAAGGATCTGCTCACCGTTGGGCGGCTCATTTTGTCGGAGCTGGCGCCGGTTGTGTCCGCGCATCAGGGCGTCTTCTATATCATGACGGATGGTTCCGCGGCGGAGCCGGAGCTGAAACTTCTCGCGAGCTACGCCTACCGTAAACGGAAAGGCGTGAACAATCGTTTCCGCTTGGGCGAGGGCCTGATCGGACAGGCTGCTTTGGAAAAGGAGCGCATTCTACTGACGAATGTGCCCTCTGAGTACGTGCAGATTAGCTCGGGTCTGGGCGAAGCGGCCCCGATGAACATTGTGGTATTGCCGATCCTGTTCGAAGGCCAGGTCAAAGCAGTCATGGAACTTTCCTCCTTCGAGGGCTTCAACCCCACGCACCAGGCGTTTCTCGCTCAACTTACTGAAAGCATCGGCATCGTCCTGAACACGATTGAAGCGAACACCCGCACGGAAGATTTGCTCAAGCAGTCGCAATCGCTAGCGGCGGAGTTGCAAAGCCGCCAGGAAGAGCTGCAGCAGACCAACCAGGAGCTCGAGCAGAAAGCGCGACAGCTTGTCGAGCAAAACGCCGAGGTCGAGCGCAAAAACCGCGAAGTCGAGCAAGCCCGCCAGGCTCTCGAAGGCAAAGCGCACCAACTTTCGCTCACCTCGCGTTACAAATCGGAGTTCCTCGCCAACATGTCGCACGAGCTGCGCACGCCGCTAAACAGTTTGCTCATTCTCGCGGACCAACTCTCATCCAATCCGCAGGGGAACCTGACACCGAAGCAGGTGGAATTTGCGCGGACGATTCATGGCTCAGGCAGGGATTTGTTGAAGTTGATCAACGACATCCTTGACCTTTCGAAAATCGAATCGGGCACGGTGACGGTTGACGTCGGCGAAGTTCGTTTCGAAGAGATGCGGCAAAGCATGGAGCGCACCTTCCGCCATGTGGCTGACGGGAAGGGCTTGAGCTTCACCATCGAGATTGAACGCGACTTGCCGGCGGCGGTTCAAACCGATGCGCAACGGCTCGACCAGGTTTTGAAAAATCTGCTCTCCAACGCATTCAAGTTCACCGAACGCGGTTACGTGAATCTGCAAGTATTCCGTGCCAGGGAAGGCTGGAACACGGACCGCGTGATGCTAAATCGCGCGCCGTCTGTGTTGGCGTTTGCGGTGAGCGACAGCGGGCTTGGCATCCCCCGTGACAAACAGAGCACAATCTTCGAAGCGTTCCACCAGGCCGATGGCAGCACCAGCCGCAGGTACGGCGGCACCGGCTTGGGTTTGGCGATCAGCCGCGAGCTGTCGCGTCTTTTGGGAGGAGAAATCTGCCTGGAGAGCACTGAAGGACGCGGTAGCACCTTTACATTATATCTCCCGCAAATTTATACGCCAGCAGCGCCGGAAAAGGCTGCCTCACTGACGTCGGCGGCGGGAGCCGATGCGGTGGCTGAGGCTGAAGCGCAAGCTGAGGCTGCGCCAATCGATGTTTCAGTTCCGGACGACCGTGGCAACATCCTGCCTGGAGAAAAATCCGTTCTCATCGTCGAGGACGACCGCAACTTTGCACAGTGGCTGCTCGATTTGGCGCACGAGAAAAGTTTCAAGGCGATTGTCACGTCCCGGGGGCACTCCGCATTGTCACTGGTGCGCGAGTTTGCGCCGACGGCGATCACGCTCGACATCACCCTGCCTGACATCAACGGCTGGAAAGTTCTTGATCGCCTCAAGGCCGACCTCACTACGCGCCATATTCCGGTTTTCATCATTTCGGTGGATGAAGAGCCAGAAAATGCCCTGAAATACGGCGCGCTCTGCTTTTTGACCAAACCGATCGGTCAGGAAGATGTCGGAGCGCTGCTGAGCAAAGCCCGCGCGATGGCCGAGAAGGAATCGAAGGAGCTCCTCTTGATCGAGGACAATGAGGTTCAGCGCGAGAGCGTTCGCGAACTGATCGGAAACGAGACCGCGCATGTGGTGGAGGCAAGCAACGCTCAGGAAGCAATCAATCTGCTCAAGGAGCAGCAGTTCGACTGCATCGTGCTTGATCTGATGCTACCCGACATATCTGGATTCGAATTGATTCAACAGATTCGCGCCAAACATGAAAGGCTGCCGATAATCGTCTATACGATCAAGGATCTGACACCCGAGGAAGAGGAGAGGCTGAACCGAGCTGCTCAGACGGTCATTGTAAAAGATGTTCGCAGCCCGGAGCGGCTCTACGATCAGACTGCGTTCTGGCTCCACCGCGACGTCTCGAAGCTACCGGAACCGAAACGAGAGATGCTCAAGCGGCTCCACGATCCGGATGCCATCCTGTCAGGCAAAAAAGTGCTCATCGTTGATGATGATATCCGTAACATCTTCGCCATGACTAGCCTGCTGGAGCGTTACAAGATGGAAGTCATCTCCGCCGAGACCGGCAAAGCTGCGATCAAATTGCTTGAAAGCGCGCCTAGTGTCGATCTTGTTCTAATGGACATCATGCTCCCGGAAATGGACGGCTATGAGACGATGCGCGCGATCCGTAAAATGTATGGGTTCGAGTCGCTACCAATCATCGCACTCACTGCCAAGGCGATGAAAGGCGATCGGGAAAAATGCATCGACGCGGGAGCGAGCGACTACATCGCCAAACCTGTCGATACCGAACGAACCCTCATGCTTCTGCGAACCTGGCTGCAGCGCTAAATGTCATCTCCCTCACAGAACAACGGCGCCACCGACGATGAGAAGGTGAATATCCTGATCGTCGATGATCGGCCGGACAAGTTGCTCGCGCATGAGGTCGTCCTCTCTGAGTTGAATCAGAACGTTGTCTGCGCGCGATCCGGGAAAGAGGCGTTGCGTTGCCTCTTGCAAAACGATTTCGCCGTCATTCTCCTGGACGTGAACATGCCAGGCATGGACGGCTTCGAAACTGCGGCGCTCATCCGGCAGCGGCCTCGTTCCGAGACAACGCCGATCATTTTTATCAGCGCGATGAACGACAGCGAGAATTTTATGTCGCGTGGCTACTCGTTAGGCGCAGTCGATTACATTCTCGCGCCGGTGGTGCCGGAGATTTTGCGCGCCAAGCTGGCCGTCTTTGTCGATTTGTACAAAAAGACGGAACAAGTAAAACGGCAGGCCGAGGAACGCGCCACGTTTGCCAGGGAACAGGCTGCCCGAGCCGAGGCCGAGGCGCGACAGGAACGTCTCGCCTTTTTAGCGCACGCCAGTAAAGTGCTCGGCGGATCGCTCGAGTGTGAAGAAACACTTCAGAACCTGGCGCAACTGATCGTGCCTAAGATCGCCGATTTCTGCGTGGTGCACACCGCGGAGGAGAATGACTCATTGCGTCCTGTTGCCGTCGCACATTCAGATTCGCGCGACTACCCGAAATTGCGAGCGCTGGCGGAGCAATTTCCAACGAGCCACGCTGCTTGCCACAGCGGGAAACGCGTATTCGAGACGGGCAAATCCGAAATCCACTGCGACCTCAACGACCGCGCGTTGCAGGAGCTATTCGACCACCAAGCCGATCGCGACTTCGTTCGATCGATGGACATGACTGCGTTTATCGCGGTCCCTCTTCGGACCAGAGACCGCCTTCTTGGGACGATCACGATGATCAACGTGAGTGCCCACAGAGAATGCGGACCGGATGAACTGTCGCTGGCGGAGGATTTGGCACAGCGCGCCGGGCTCGCGCTAGACAACGCCGGCCTCTACGATGCGGCGCAAAAGGCAAGAATGGACGCGGAGCGGGCGAATCAGGCGAAAGATGGCTTTCTTGCCATGCTCAGTCACGAATTGCGCACGCCTCTCACTCCGGTGCTCACCTCCGTTCTCGCGCTCGAAGCCGAGGAAAATCTTCCCGAAGAGACGCGAGAATCTTTGCAGATGATCCGGCGCAACGTCGAGCTGGAGGCGCGCCTAATCGACGATCTGCTCGATCTTACCCGGATCAGCAAAGGCAAAGTACAACTCAGCCGGGAAGTGGTGGATGCTCATCTCTTATTGCGTAATGCGGTCGATATCTGCCAGTCTGAGATCGAGCAGAAAAAACTCGCGCTTCAGCTCGATCTCGCGGCTACGAAAGTTGATCTCCTCGCCGACCCGGCGCGCTTGCAACAAATCTTTTGGAACCTAATCAAAAACGCGGTGAAATTTACGCCCAAGGGCGGACGGCTTACCATTAACACGACGAACGAAGCCGGTGGAGAATTGCGTGTCTCCATCACCGATACCGGTCTCGGAATCGATCCGGACGCGCTCCCGAAAATCTTTGATGCTTTTGAGCAAGCGGACCAAACGCGACTGGGCGGACTCGGACTGGGCCTCGCCATTAGCAAAGCGCTGATCGAAATGCACGATGGCCGCATCGTTGCCGAGAGCGGCGGTCGCGACCAGGGATCGACCTTCTCCGTTTTTTTTCCGGTGGCTGAAGGTGAGGCCAGGCAGATTTCGAGCAGCGTGCCATCGCCCCATCGTTTCCGAAAATCGGTGCGTATCTTGCTGGTCGAAGATCACGAGGATACGAATCGGTCACTCACAAATCTCCTGCGCCGCCGCGGCTATCACGTTCAACCGGCGACGACTTTTCGTGCTGCGCTCGACCATGCGGCGAACGAACAGTTTGATGTGCTCGTGAGCGACATCGGTCTGCCCGACGGCTCCGGGATCGATTTGCTGCAGAAGCTCAACGCCGCTCGACCAATTATCGGAATCGCGCTGACCGGCTTCGGGATGGAAAGCGACATTCGTCAAAGTCGTGACGTGGGTTTTTCCCATCACCTGATTAAGCCGGTCGATCTCAATAAGCTCGATTCGATTATTCAGGAGGTGGCGTTGGCCGACCGGGCAGGGCAGGCGG
>JBAQJG010000141.1:0-2172 GCA_049300145.1 Chthoniobacterales bacterium
GCGCTATGCAGAGCAACAGGATTTTGTGTTTCGAAACTGCGTTTGATTGCATGGCGCGGCGTGAAAAGTGTAATCGTACAAAATGCCGCAAATGCCGTGCCAATAGAAGCTCCTAACTCCACAACAGTCATAATCGTCTCTTTGACGGCATGTTATGTTCACAACAATTTTGATGGATTAGTATCTATCGATGGCGAGGTTGTAAATTGTTCAGACAATTATGTGGCGGCCAACCAAAACTAGACATAACAGGCTCAAAACAAAGAGATTACGCTATACGATTTAGCACGTAAAGATTCCCGACGGTTCAGTCTTTCGATTCGCGTTACCGGCTATTGGTCTGGCGAAATTAGCTCGCGGTTTCGCCAGGTGAATCCAAGAGCGGAGTAAATCGTCAGCGCCACGGTAATCCACACCAGAACAGGCCCGGCTTCGGTCCAAGCACGAAACCACCAGGTCGATTTCTCATCGGCGTGCCGCAGTTCCGCCAACGAAAGGAGCGTCAGAAAGAAAACAATGGTAATGATCTGCCAAGAAGTTTTCTGTTTGCCCAGCCGTTCTGCTGGAAGAATCTGGCCCTTGGCACTGGCCATCAGGCGCAAACCCGTTATTAAAAAATCTCGCGCTACCACTGTTGTGGCTGCCCACGCTGGAACAGCTTTAAGAGGAACCAACGAAATAAAGGCGGCGGCCATCATGATCTTGTCCACCAGCGGATCCATCAATTTGCCAAAGTTTGTTACCACCCCGTAACGCCGGGCGATTTCTCCATCGACAAAATCAGTCAAACCTGCGATGAGAAAGATGACCAGTGCCGTGGTGCGTCCGTATTGCCAGGAGGAATTAAGCGCCACGACAAAAACCACAGTCAGGCCAAGCCGACTCAGAGTAATCCGATTGGCCCAGTTCATTTTGCTGTAGTTGGCGCCATTGCTGTAGCCGGGCGCGATGATCCAGGCTGCATGTCATTCTGGATTTTAAACCGTGGCCGTTTCCAAATCGGAACTTTCTTCTTCAACTCGTCCACTATCCATCGACTCGCTTGAAATGCTTCTTGGCGATGTCCACTCAGCACTCGCAAAAAGAGCGAGGGCTCCCCAACGGCGACAAATCCGACCCGGTGATGAATGATAACCAATCGAATTTCAAATTGGATCATGGCCTGCTCCGCAATTTGCCTCAGCTGATGTTCGGCCATTTTCCAGTGCGCTTCGTAATCGATTCCCTCGATTTCGCGCCCATCCTCACAGCCGCGAACAATCCCGTGGAAATCAACTCTCGCACCTGCAGCGGGATCCACACGATTCTCAGGCGCATTGAATTGCGCATCTGTCACTAAAACTTCACAAACCGGATTTGCCATAAGGTTCAAGTGCTCGCTACAGTGAGTGGGGCCCCCTGTTTCAAGTTGTTGGAAAAGAAGATACCAAAATGAATACGAATCAATGTGATATTGGACTAATCGGCCTGGCTGTGATGGGCGAGAACCTCGCCCTGAACCTGGAATCGAAGGGTTTTTCTGTTGCGGTGTTCAATCGCACCACTGAGGTCACGGAAAAATTCGCTGCTGGACGCGCCAATGGGAAAAACATACAGCCGACGCGCACAATGGAGGAATTTGTCGCTGCGCTGAAAAAACCGCGCATCGCGATGATGATGATTAAAGCGGGTAAGCCGGTGGACGTTGTTATCGGTGAAATCGCGCCCTTACTCGAGCGAGGGGACGTGTTGATCGACGGAGGAAACTCGCTTTTCACCGACACACAACGGCGCGGCAAAGAGCTGGAGGGGACGGGAATTCATTTTGTGGGTATGGGCGTTTCGGGAGGCGAAGAAGGCGCCCTCAAGGGGCCTTCGCTTATGCCGGGCGGCTCGCGCGAGTCCTGGGAAATCATCGCCCCGATTTTTCGCAAGATCGCTGCGCAGGTAGATGGCGAACCGTGTTGCCGATACATGGGCCCGGATGGCGCCGGGCATTATGTGAAGATGGTCCACAATGGCATCGAGTACGGCGACATTCAGTTGATCTGCGAAGCTTATGCAATCCTTAAAGATATTCTGGAGATGCAGGCTTCGGAGCTTGCCGACGTCTTTGCAGAATGGAACAAAGGGGAGCTCGACAGCTATCTGATTCAAATCGCCTCAGAAATTTTTCGAAAGATCGATCCTGAC
>JBAQJG010000142.1:0-1802 GCA_049300145.1 Chthoniobacterales bacterium
ATCCATTGTTTGGATAACGCGTTCTGCGGTTAATGGAAAGCGCGCTGGGTGGAAAAATCTTCGCAGGTGGCGGCTGGCGCTGGCCAAGCCCTGACCATTGAGCAGTTTTTTGATTTTATGACGAAATTGCACCGGGGATAGATCGCACGCATTGGCACGTGCCCGCAATTTCATTTACAGTTGTCCGGCAAGCGCCCGGAGAGATGACTATTTGGAAAAAGGTGATCTGGTTCGCGGTGGCCGCGCTTGGCACGGGCGCCATCGCGGTTCTTGCTTTGTCGCGCGGCGAACAGATTAGCGCCCTTTGGATCATCGTAGCAGGTCTCTGCGCAACTTCGATTAGCTACCGTTTTTACAGTAAGTGGCTGGCGACGAAAGTGCTGGTGCTAAATGACGAGCGCGCGACGCCGGCCCTAGTGCAAAACGACGGCAAAGATTTTGTGCCGACAAACCGCTGGATGGTTTTTGGTCATCATTTTGCCGCAATCGCCGGGCCCGGGCCGCTGGTTGGTCCGGTGCTGGCAGCGCAGTTTGGCTTTTTGCCCGGCACGCTCTGGATTTTGATCGGGGCGACGTTGGGCGGCGGTGTGCACGACATGATCGTGCTGTTCGCCTCCGTGCGACGACGCGGCAAAACGCTTGGTCAAATGGTGAAAGAAGAGATCGGGCGCGGCGTGGGCGTGCTGGCGCTGATCAGCGTGTTGGCGATCATGATCATCTTGCTCGCGGTGCTCGCGCTCGTAGTGGTGCAAGCGCTGGCCAGCAGTCCCTGGGGCGTCTTCACAATTGCCATGACAATTCCGGTGGCGTTGATCATGGGATTCGGTTTGCGGACGGGGAGGGTGAATGTGGGATTGGTCACCGCCTTTGGTTTGCTTGGGCTTCTCTTCGCGGTCTGGGGCGGACAGCTTCTCGCGCATTTTCCGGGACTAGAAGCCTGGTTTCGGCACGACCAAAAATGGCTGGCCTGGGCGGTTATTCTTTACGGTTTGGCGGCGTCGATCCTGCCGGTTTGGCTGCTGCTGACGCCGCGCGATTATTTGAGCACATTTTTAAAACTCGGAACGGTGGCGGCGTTGGCTGTGGCCGTGATCGTGTTGCATCCAACACTGTTGATGCCTTCGATCTCGCGCTTTGTCGATGGAACAGGGTTGGTCTTCGCGGGTCCGGTGTTTCCGTTTGTTTTCATCACCATCGCTTGCGGCGCGGTTTCCGGTTTCCATTCGCTCGTTGCTTCCGGAACGACTCCGAAAATGCTCGGGCGCGAATCGCGCATTCGCCAGATTGGCTACGGGGCCATGGTGACCGAAATGATGGTAGCGCTCATGGCGATGATCGCGGCCTGCGTGTTGCAACCAGGCGAATATTTCGCGATCAACGCCAAGGGAACGCCGAGCGAAGTGGTGGCGAAAGTGAGCGCGTCTGGTTTTCCGGTGACGGAGCAACAGATGAACGCCCTCGCCGCAAACCTTGGCGAGAGCACCATGTTCAATCGCGCCGGTGGCGCGCCGACATTTGCGGTGGGTATGGCGCACATGTTCGCGGGGATCTCAGCCAGCCCGACCGCAATGGCATTGTGGTACCACTTCGCCATCATGTTCGAGGCGCTGTTTATTTTGACGACGATCGATGCCGGCACGCGCGTCGGACGATTTCTCCTTCAGGATCTCCTGGGAAATTTATGGCGACCGCTTGGCAATACGCGCTCGTGGAGCGCGAATCTTTTCTCGAGCGTGCTGCTGGTCGCGGCGTGGGGCTGGTTTCTGTATCAGGGCGTGATCGACCCGCTAGGCGGCATCAAC
>JBAQJG010000143.1:0-1813 GCA_049300145.1 Chthoniobacterales bacterium
CTCACAATCTGGTGATGCTCAAGCTTGCTGAGAAACTCTCTGGTTCGCATTTTTTTACCAACTCGATCCCGCTCCGCCGCCGCCAAAACTCCCGCCTCCGCCGCTGAATCCGCCAAAGCCGCCGCCCCCGCCACCTCCCGAAGACCAGCCGCCACCGCCGCCACCTACCGGAAAGAACATGGGACCGCCACCGCGGGACGAATAACCCCAACCGCCAAGTCGCCGCAGCACTCGCGAAATGATGATCAGCACGATCAGAAAAATGACGAAGAACCAAATATTCGAAGCGCCACCGCCACGATGTTTTTCCGCAACCGTTTTACCCGATCCCTTGTACTCGCCGCGAATTGCCTTAAAGATCGAATCGATTCCGGCGGCGATCCCGCCTTCGTAATCGCCATCGCGAAAATGCGGTTTGATTCTGTATTCGGTGATGTCGAACGCGGTGATGTCGGGCAGTGAGCCTTCCAAGCCGTAACCGACCTGGATAAACATTTTGCGATCCTGAACGAAAACGAAAAGCACAACGCCATTGCGACGTTCCTTTTGGCCGACGCCCCACGCCTGGGCGACGCGCTGAGTGTAATCTGCGATATCGGAGTCGCTCTGCATCTTCGGGAAGATCGCCACCACGCTCTGATCCGACGTTTCCCGCTCAAATTGGGCAAGCTCTTCATTGAAACGAAGCGCTGCGGATTTGGAGACAACGCCAGCGTAATCGTTGAAATACCCGGCCGGTTTCGGCGGAATGACTTCCGCGGCTGGGGACTTTGTTGCCAGGAATGCAAAGAATGCTGCGACCAACAGAGCGACTTGTTTGGCACGCGAGATTTGCAGTGACAGCAATGTTGGCTGCGGGATTGTCGGCGACCCGCCTTCGCCGGGCTTCGGCGTGGCAGGCTCGCCCGCTGCTACCGCAAGATTGAGGATCACCTTATGGCGACGCGGCAGTCGCGGGTGTCGGCGCGGGGCCCTGATTCAAATTCGCGGCGGGCGTGGGCGCAGGGCCAAAATTAAATTGCACTGGCGGCGGCTTCTCTGCGCCTGCTTGTGCTGTGAAAAATGGTCGCGGCGGAAAACCGAGCATTCCCGCGATGAAGTTTGTCGGGAAACTGCGCACTGCCACGTTGTAATTCTGCACTGCGGTGTTGAAGTTCCCGCGCTCGACCGAGATCCGGTTCTCCGTGCCTTCCAGCTGCGCCTGCAGACCAAGAAAATTCTGATGAGCTTTTAACTCCGGATACCGCTCCACGACCACCAGCAGGCGCGAGAGGGCATTGCTCAACTGTCCTTGCGCAGCCTGGAATTGTTCAAGTTGCGCTGCATCGGTAGGCGCCTTGTTTGGGTCAAGTTGCACACGGCCAACACTGGCCCGCGCATTCGTCACTTCAGTTAGCGTCGATTTCTCGAAATTCGCCGCGCCTGAAACCGTGTTCACCAGATTCGGAATCAAATCTGCGCGCCGCTGATAAACGTTTTGCACCTGCGCCCAGCTTTGATCGACGGTTTGCTGCAAACGAACGAGACGATTATAACTGCCGCCTAGAGCCACGGCCGCAATAACGACAAGACCAAGCAGAATAACGAGAACTACACCACAACCGATACCAAATGTTTTCATAGGTTAGATGATTGCTGTCGATTATTTTTTTAAGAGGGTGTGACTTGTGACGCGACCACGTTCCACGCGCCATCCTGTCTTACAAATGTATCAGTCCAGACGAATTTCCCGCCGAGAAGATTTTGTTTTTCCTGATGTGCCTTGATCGTGCCCTGGATCTTAATGAGCGTCTGCTCATCCCCGGAGTTCTGA
>JBAQJG010000144.1:0-4596 GCA_049300145.1 Chthoniobacterales bacterium
CCTTGTCGATCTTCGCGCCGCGCATCTCGATGTTTTCGGTCTCAACGCCGGCGCGGGTGAGCAATTCCGCGATCTCCTCCGCGTTTTTTGGGAGATCGACAAATTCGCGCAGCCAGTTAACGGAAAATTTCATACGAACTGGCGGAGAAACCGCAAATCGTTTTGCGCAAACAAGCGGATGTCGGGAATATCGAACAAAATCATGGCGAGCCGATCCATGCCGAGCCCGAATGCGTAGCCCGTCCATTTTTCGGGATCGTATGCTTTGTCGCCGCGCGCTTTGTTCACCGCTTCGAAAACAGCTGGATGCACGACACCCGAACCGGCGACTTCAATCCATCGCTCGCCGCCCTTGAGCGCCTTTGATTTCACATAAACCTCAAGACTCGGCTCTGTGAACGGAAAATAATGCGGCCGAAATTGAACTTCGGTTTCGGCGCCAAACAGCTCGCGCATGAAAAACTCGAGCGTGCCTTTCAAGTCCGCGACGCTGACGTGCTCGTCGACGTAGAGTCCTTCGATTTGGTGAAATTGGGGACTGTGGGTCGCATCGAGTTCGTCGCGGCGGTAGGCTGCGCCCGGAGCGATTACACGAATCGGCGGCGGTCCAGCTTGCATTGTCCGGATTTGCACAGTCGACGTGTGAGTGCGAAGCAATCGGCCGTCCGGCAGATAAAATGTGTCCTGCTCGTTTCGAGCCGGATGATCGGGCGGCGTGTTGAGGGCGTCGAAACAATGCCATTCGTCCTCAATGTCCGGCCCATCAGCGAGCGCGAATCCCATTCGCCGGAAAATTTGAATTGAACGCTCAAGCATCTGAGTGAGCGGATGAAGCGATCCACGCTCGAGCGGTAAGTGCCCGCTGTAACCAGAATATCCGCTGTATCCAATGGGTCCGGTTGCTCCCGGCAGCGAGATATCAATCTTGGCGAGCGCGCCCGATTCTTTTTGCGATCGAAATTGTTGCGCGCGTGCTTCGATTGCGGTCGTGACAGCAGTTCGAACTTCGTTGAGCAGCTTGCCGACGATTGGCTTTTCTTCCTTCGCGAGCGTTTTCATTTGTTCGCTCCAGGCCGAAACGCTACCGCTCCGTCCGAGATATTTTACTCGCGCGGCTTCGAGCGATTGCTCGTCGCCAGCGCATTCGATTTCGCAAAGCGCTTGTTCTCGCAGTTGTTCCAGCTTGTGAGACATGGGCGGAAACGTGATTCGTGAATCGTTACATCGTTACATCGTTACATCGTTACAACCAGTCACGACTTAACGAATCACGATTTAACAGATCACGCCGCCTTTTTCGATTTGGACTTCGCGTCCAGCGCGCTTTTCACTTGATCGACAATCGACTTGAAAGTGGTTTCGTCGGTGAGAGCGAGATCGGAAAGGATTTTGCGATCGAGACCGATGCCAGCGACTTTCAATCCTTCCGCAAAACGGCTGTAAGTCATGCCGTGCGCGCGCGCGGCGGCATTTAATCGCTGGATCCAGAGATAGCGAAAGGTCCGTTTGCGCGTTTTGCGGTCGCGATAGGCCCAGTATTGGCCTTTCATCGTCGCGTCCTTGGCGTAACGGAAAAGCTTCGACCGGCGTCCGCGATATCCTTTGGCTTTTTTGATGACGCGTTTGCGTCGGGCCCGGCTGGCCGGGGCGTTGGTGGCTCTTGGCATTTTGTTTCGCCCGGCGGTGGCCGGACTCCTCGTTCAGCGAGCTGTTGTTACATTGTCAATCTTTCCGACCTCGCCCGCTGATTTAGTCCCGCTGTGCGGGACCAGGTGGAGAGATGCTTCCGATGTTCTGTCGGGACGGGAAAAATAGGTGGTTAGCTAAAAATGACAACGGCTTTTCCTACCGTGAAATTTTTTCCGTTTGGCCGTAAGTTGCCAGCGTCGTAAAAGTAGACGCATGCATTGGCTCGGCCGCCATCGATTGTTGATCCTCGGTGCGATCTGCGCTTTTTGGACGCTACTGGTGCTGAGTTTACACTTTGCTCAGGGCCTTCCGTTTTTTTCCACGGTTTGGCGAGGCCAAAAAAGTTTCGAGGATTTGCTTCGGCGGGAAGGTCGAAAGACCGCAACGCATCCGGATTTCGTTTTTCTCGGTATCGATCAAAGCACGCTCGAATTCAAGCCGTTTACGCCGGATCTGCTGGAAAATAACCGCGCATTTCAATTGCTGACAGAACGGCCATACCCGTGGTCACACGAACTTTGGGCGTTGCTGCTGGATCGCTTGTTCGGCGCCGGCGCAAAACTGGTCATGTTCGATATGATCTTCAGCCCGCCGAACGACGGCGATGCGGCATTTCACGCGGCGCTCGATCGTTATCGCGACAAGGTAGTTCTTGGCGCGAATTTCGATTTCTCGCTGGTGCGTGAGCAAGGCGGCGCCGCCCAGAACGTTCCGCCGAACAGCACATTGATTCCGCCGCCGCAGATGGATGACGATCGCGTCGGCTACGTTGTCTTCTTTCCCGATTCACTCGACAGAAGAATCCGATCCGTCCGCTACACGATTACCGATTTGCAGCTTGCCGGGCAGTTTCCCTTGCCGGAGGAAAAGCCTTACGAGTCGCTCAGCGCGCGCGCCTTGGAAAAACTGGGACGCGGCGCCGACGTGCCCCGTGACTTGCAGGCGCACCTGCTCCGTTTTAGCGCATTGAACGCGTACCAACCGCGGCCTCTTTGGGAGATTTTTGAGCCGCCTTCCTGGCACGCCAATTACGGTGACGGCGCATTTTTTAAAGACAAAATCGTGATTGTTGGGGCGTCGTCGCAAGTCATGCATGACGTCTTCGACACGCCGATGAGCCCGGAAACGCCAGGGCCGGTCCTGCATTTGCACGCCCTGGCCGCGGCGCTCGACCACGAGTTTTTGTACGACGCGCCTATCGCGCTCGACTTTGCGACCGTTTGCAGCGCCGGTGTGCTGGCATGGGTTCTGATGGCGTTTCTGCGGCGTCCGCTCTTTTGCTTGATTGCGCTGTTCGGGATCGGCACCGCTTATCTCGGCTTCTCGCGGGTCATCTATGATCGATGGGGCGTGTTGGTGATGGTCGTGCCCACGCTCACGGCTTTTCTGATGAGCGGCGTGTTTGGATTGGGGTTCGAGTACACGCTCGAGCGCCTGGAGAAACGGCGCACCCGCCGCACTCTGGAACGTTACGTTTCGAAAAACCTGGTGAAGGAGATTCTTGAAAACCCAGGTGGTTATTACAGCTCGATGCTCGGTTCGCGTAAACCAGTCACAGTCCTTTTTTCCGACATCGTCGGCTTCACCCCCATGACGGAGCGCGCTGATCCGGTGGCCGTGGTCAAGCAGCTCAACGAATACTTAAGCCGCATGGTCGCCGCGGTTTTCGAGAATGGCGGGACGCTCGACAAATTCATCGGCGACGCCGTCATGGCCGTGTGGGGAAATGTGAGCAGCCTTGGCGTGGCGGAAGACGCAAAGGCGGCGGTGCGTGCCGCGCTGGCGATGCGGTGTGAGTTGCGAAAGTTGAATGAAAACTGGCGGGCGCAAGGAGTTGAGGAGTTCGCCTCCGGGATCGGCATTAACCATGGCGAAGCCGTCGTTGGCAACATCGGCTCCTACGAACCGCACGAGCGGCTTGATCCCACGGTGATTGGCGACGCCGTCAATCTCGCTTCCCGCCTCGAAGGGCTGACGCGAAATTATGGTGTCGATATTTTGCTCGGCGGTGCCGTCTGCGAGTTGGTGCGCGACGATTTTTACTTGCGCACGGTCGCGCGCGCGCAGGTGAAAGGGAAGAGCGAACCGGTCGAAGTGTGCGCGCTCGTCGCGGCGCGTACTGAACCAGTCGATCCTGATTTGTTGAAATGGCTGGAAGTTTATGAAAAGGGAGTCCGAAAATTTCGCGATCGCGACTTCATTCAGGCCAAGATTCTCTTCTCACGTTTTCTCGAATTCTATCCGGACGATTCGCTGGCGAAGATGTACCTGGAGCGCGCGCTCGAATACGAACAAGCACCGCCCGACCAAGCATGGAACGCGGTCGAAGTGTTCAAGGGCAAATAGAACCGAGAACCGCGGATTTCGCGGATCAAGACGGATGGAAGACAGCCATCCCTGGGTTTCGTGGGAGACTGGCGTCCACGCCTGTCAACCGCGCGAGCCACCAGCGAGAATTCCTTGAGGTGGCGGAGTTCGCAGTCTCGGCGTAAAGAATCGGCGTGACGAAAGCGCCGAGAAAACTTCATTTTCTGGGCATTTGTGGGACGGCGATGGGCTCGGTGGCGGCGGCATTACGCGAGCGCGGGTTCAGCGTGACCGGCTCGGACGAAAATATTTATCCGCCGATGTCAACCTTTCTCGAAAAGAAAGGTGTGGCGCTCCAGGAAGGTTATCGTGCTGAAAATATTCCGGCCGACGTCGATGTGGTGGTGGTCGGCAACGCAATCAAGCGCGGCAACCCGGAAGTGGAAGCGGTCCTGAACCGTAAAATTTTTTACCTCTCGCTGCCGGAAGTTTTGAAGGACTATTTCCTGCGCGGCCGGCACAATCTCGTCGTCACTGGCACACACGGAAAAACAACGACCACAGCCTTGCTCACCTGGATCATGGAAACAGCCGGACGCA
>JBAQJG010000145.1:0-6353 GCA_049300145.1 Chthoniobacterales bacterium
CGCGCGTGCTGTCGGCGAAGGTCACCACTTGAAAGCGATAGTCGGCGACAATGGTTGTGGTCGGCGTTAATAAGAATCGGAACTCGTTGCTGAACGTGTTCTGGATCTGATCCTGGGACATGCCGACGGCGGCGTCCTGGTATTTGATGGCGACGACCGTGTAACTGGTGGCCGTAGAAAACCGCGGCGCCCAGAGATAGATGAGCGTGCCGGTATTGTCCGAGTAAAAATAGTTTCCGACTCGCCGAGTAAAACCAACACCAAAACTAATTTGTGGCTCGGTTAGATAAGCGGCATGGAGGTCGAGGGTGAGCGCAAGGCGAGGCGTGACCTGAAGGTTGAGCTTAAAGCGAGCGTGGAGATCGATATCGTAATTTTGCACACCGACCCGTTCGTTATAATAGGTAAAGGCGCCGCCTGTGCTCAGGTTTAGTTGGGCGCGAGGGCTTCCGAAGGCGTAGGCCAAATCGGCGCCGACATTGGTAAACAACGAGGACTGCTCGTTCCCGGCGGATGCGGTGTTGACGTTGTCATCAAATCCTTCGCGCAGGATGGCCGAGAGCTGGAAGGGAAGAGGCGAGAATTTGCCCAGCCCCAGTTCGCTTCCCGACGGTTCATTCTCTCCGGCTGATAGCTCTACGGGCAAGGGCTCCCCGCCTGCCTTCACAAATTGCGGATGAAAGGAAACCAGCCAGGCTGCCAGCGCTAGAAATCCAATCTTAGGAGTCTTGATATTTTTCACGTCGCCTTTTGTCACCGTTCCGTCGAGACCGGCATGCTCCCAATTTCGCTAGCAGAAAGGATTCCCAGAGTATGCGACACCGAGAAATTCGGGCAACGATTTTCTTGAGCGTTCTGCCAATTTCTTAGGAGCGCGTCATACGGATTCGGTTATTCCGGCCCGAGCGTGTCCGAGCCTCTGGGGCCGCCTGTCATTCCTACCCCGGAATTGGATCGCTCCGATAAAACACGGGCCAGCGCGGCCACCAACAAAACAGAATCCCAATCGCGCGAGATCGGCAGGCAAAGCGGGCAACGGGAATCGAACCCGCATGGCCAGCTTGGAAGGCTGGAACTTTACCATTAAGCTATGCCCGCGCGAAAATTAACCTGCCGCGACACCCCATTCCTGCCAAGCTCTTTTTGGCGCGCCGTTGATTCGACCGCTTGCTATTTGGATAGGCGGCGGCTAGCTACTTAGAACTATGAAACTGTTCGGCCTCTCGTTACTTGTCGGCGCTTGCTTGCTCTTTCCCGCCCGCGCTGACCTCACCATCATGCAAAAGGTTGATGGTTTGGGCGGCGCCGGTGAAATGACTATGAAGATTAAGGGCGACAAAATGCGGATCGAAATCTCGCCCCAAATCACCACAATCTTTGATGGAAAAACCGGTGAATTAACTAATCTGATGAATGATCAGAAGACTGTCGTGCGTATCTCGGCAGACAAAATGAAAGCCGCTGCCGAGATGATAGAAAAGTTCAATTCCAAAAAAGAGAGCGCGGAAAAAGCGAAGCTCGTTCCGACTGGCAAGAAGGAAACAATCAACGGTTACGAGACCGAGCAATACGCCTATGACGGGCCCAGCTTCAAGGCCACCTACTGGATCGCGCTCAACTATCCCGACGGCGCCGCCATCCTCCAACAACTCCAAGCCATCAAGTCGGAAGCTTGGAACGCGACCGATACGAAGATGCCCGATTATCGCGACTTCCCTGGGCTGCCCATCCGCACGCACATGACCATGACTAAACAGCATCAGGGAACTGTTTCGAATAACGCCGCCTCTGGTAGCGGCACAGAAATTACGACCACGCTCATTTCCATTAAACAAGATCCGCTCACCGACGCTGAGTTCACTGTCCCGAAGGATTATCAGGAGATGAGCATGCCCGATATTTTTGGCGAAAAAAAGGTGACGCCATCCATTTCGCCGAATCCGTAAGGCGATTCCGCTGATGCGCGTGGCGACACGGTTGCTGCTCGCCTCGGATTCACCGCGCCGCCGTGAGCTGCTTGCCGCGGCTGGTTTTGAATTCGAAAGCATGTCGCCCCGCGTTAGCGAAGGGTTCGATGTCAATCTTACTCTGCGCGAGCTGACAGCGTTTAATGCGATCCGCAAAGGGAGGTCGGTTGCTCCTCTGCGCCCGGAAGCGGTCGTCCTCGCGGCCGACACTCTCGTTGGGCTCGATGACGAAATTATCGGCAAGCCCGCCGATCTTGATCATGCTGCAAAAATTCTGCGCCGCTTGAGCGGACGAGTTCATGAAGTTTGTTCCGGGGTCTTCATCTGTCATCTTGCTTCCAATAGATCGACAAGTTTTTATGAGATTTCCCGGGTTCGTTTCCATCGATTGAACAAAGAAGAAATCGAGAACTACCTCGCACAAGTGAACCCGCTCGATAAAGCCGGCGCTTATGCCGCCCAAGGTGGCGGCGAAACAGTTATCGCGAGGATCGAGGGCTCGTTCTCCAACGTGATCGGTTTGCCGATGGAAAAAACGGTTGTCGCGCTCGCTGCGTTCGGCATCGAGCCGAAATCCGCCTAACGAGTTTCGACGAATTCTTTCTTGGGCTCGGTGTGCGCTTCTGCTTTGTCGCGTTTGAGCACGAGATACAAAAACCAAACGATAAAACAATTTGCCAGAAGAATAAGCAGCGCCGCCAAGCTTGGTCGATGAAACACCAGCCGATGCCATAGATGCCACACTTCCAGCGGGATTAGTGTTGCGGTTGCAAAAATCATGAGCAGCTCGGCCCAGCGCTTTTGAAAATAAACACCAATTCCTTCCGTGAAGAGAATTGCGCAATAAAAAAGCGCCAGAAAACCGGTCGCCCGCAACGCGCCGCCGCCCGCCAGCACATCTTGCAATTTGCTGAGAAGAAAATGGACCGCCTTGCTGTGGCCGAGCAAGATTTCATCGTCCGTCCAGTCAGACAGCGCACCCATCCAACGGTCGCGCGCATTCAGAAAAAGTAGCGAAGCGCCCAGCAAAAGAAGCAACACGCCTTTGCCGATCTTGAAGAGCGCGATCAGCTTGAGATAACGAACGCGACGCGGCTCCTGCAAAATAGCAGGAACATGCGCTGCATCATTCATGATCGAACTCTTCGCCGAACTCGTTTCACTCTGCAACGATTGGATTTTCGCGACAGCAGATTTCCAGCTTGTTACCGTCGGGATCTTCGAAGAACAGCGCGTAATATCCTGGACTATAAGCGGGGCAAACTTCCGGGCCTTCCAGGTTCTTCGCGCCGATTTCGTGCACGAGTTTTGCCAGGCGATCGACTTCGTTGCGCGTGATCGCCCAAAACGCGATGCGTGTTCCATTTGGTTGATGATCCGGATCGGCGGTAAATCCAAAAAAGTCAGAAGGCTTATCTTCCCCAACTGAGTAAAACGTGCCCCATTCCCTGTCCGAACGGTCGCAAGTAAATCCAAGCTCGGGTAACAGTCTTTCGTAAAATTTTCTTGCCCGCTCGAAATCTTTTACTCGCAAATCAATGTGATCAAGGCGTCGCGTTTTCATTGGTGATTCGGAACATGGACTTTCAGTCTATGCAGCCAGCAAGTTGGACTCCGCTAAATCCAAAACATCCCCGACTCCCTTTCGGGGTGGCCGCACAGGCAACATGCCTATGTTCCCGACGCTGAGCAAGTATGCGAGTCTTACGTGCCGCTGCATGACTTGCGCAACGGAATCAAATCCCGTTTCTTGGAGTTCTTCGTGCGAGCAAACATCGACAAGTCTTTCTGCGCCACCTTGCTGGCATTGTCGATCCTGTTATCGGCTTGCGGAAATCGGAACAACGCGGTGTCCGGCACGATTGAAGTGGACGAAGTGCATGTCGGACCGCGCAGCGGCGGGCGGGTGGAGAAAATTTTTGCGTGGGACGGCGATACCTTGCGTGCCGGTCAACCAATCGTGCAACTGGAAGCAACCGAGTTGCAAGCGCGGCGCGATTTGGCCGCGGCGCAGATCAATACCGCTATTCACGATGCCGATGCGCAGCAGGCGCAGCTCGATTTCTTGCGCGACGATGCGAAACGTCAGGCGGATTTGCTCAAACGCAAAGTCGTCTCCCCAAATGACGCTGAGCGCTCGGTCAGCGCGGCGAAAACGCAGGAGAAAAACGTGGAAGCCGCCAAGATGCGCGTAACGCAAGCGCGCGCTCAGCTCGCCGACATCGACGCTCAGGTCGCCGAGATGCAGGTGATTGCGCCCGCCGATTCCGTTTTGGAAGTGCTCAGCGTGAAAGTTGGCGACGTCCTTCCGGCCAATCGCGAGGTCGCGACGCTGCTCTTGACGGGACATCTCTGGGTGCGCGTTTATGTTCCCGAGTTGTGGCTCGGTCTGATCAAAGTCGGCGAACACGTTCGCGTCCGCGTTGATTCTTTTCCGGGCAAAGATTTCGACGGCGTCGTCGAGCAGGTGAACCGCCAGGCCGAGTTTACGCCGCGCAATGTCCAAACCGTGGAGGACAGAATCCGTCAAGTCTTCGGCGTTAAAGTCCGCCTGCCCAATAACGACGACCGATTGCGCGCCGGCATGTCCGCCGATGTTTATTTTCCAAACGTAAAATGAATTTGGAAGCCAGGAATCCAGGGGGATGAATCAGGAAGGCAGGGAAAAGGAAATTGGTTTGAGCCTTTGTATCTCTGTCGTGCGTTCCTGCCTTTCTGGATTCGTTTTTTTAATATGCCTGATGCGATGATTGAGTGCGAAGGTTTGACCAAGCGTTTCGGCACATTCACCGCGGTCGATCACGTTTCGCTTGCGGTCGCGAAAGGCTCGATCTTTGGATTCCTCGGCCCGAATGGGTCCGGCAAATCGACGATGATTCGCATGCTGTGCGGAATTCTGGAGCCGAGCGACGGGACTGCCCGCATCGGCGGCCACGACATCATTCGTGAGGGTGAAGCGATCAAAGAAATGATCGGCTATATGTCGCAAAAGTTTTCGCTCTACGACGAGCTGACGACGAACGAGAACCTGATTTTCGCCGGGAAACTCTACGGCTTGGGCGGCCGGGAATTAAATCAGCGTCGTGACGAAATGATCGCAGTTACGCATCTCGAGCCGTATATCAAGATGCGCGCCGCGCTTCTGTCTGGCGGAATGCGCCAGCGCCTGGCCATGGCCTGTTCGCTCATGCACAAACCGACCGTGTTGTTTCTCGACGAACCGACCGCCGGCATCGACCCGGTCGCGCGCCGCGAGTTGTGGGATTTGCTTTTCGCATTCGCGGGTAAAGGCATGACGCTTTTCGTCACGACGCATTACATGGACGAAGCGGAACGCTGCGATCTTGTCGGCTACATTTACATGTCGAAGTTGATCGTGTGCGGCGAACCGGACGAGTTGAAGCAGATGCCGGAGGTGAGTCCTCCCGGTACGCGACGCTTGGACGTTATCTGCGATCATGTGACAACCGCACTGCAAGCGATGCATCAGCTTAATGGCGTGCGCAGCGCTACGGTCTTCGGACAATCGATGCATTTGCTTGTCGATGAAAGAGTGAAACGGGCGGAAATCGACGAGAAGCTGCGGAGCGTCGGCATCGGTCATACTGAAATTCATGAGATTGGCCCGTCGCTCGAAGACGTCTTTGTTACACTTTCGGCGAAACATGCCAGTGAAAATCAGCGCCAACGCGCCGCTTGAATGAAAAAGGCACCTTTCCGCGGCCTCGGGGCGATTTTATTCAAGGAATTCATCGTTGTTTGGCGCGACCCCATCGCGCTCTTTTTCATGTTCTTTCCGCCGCTTGTGCAGATCATCGCGTTCGGTTTTGCGCTCGATCCCGATGTCAAACACATGCCGACCGCGCTGTTAAATCAGGATCGGACATTCGAGAGCCGGCAACTGGTCGATGAGTTCGTCAACACGCAGACGTTTCGCATCGTCAAGGAAGTGCACAGCGTCGGGGAGCTGGCGGAGGCGATCCGGAGAGGCGACGCGTATCTTGGCATCGAAATTCCGCCGGAATTTACGCGCGATTTGCGCGCCGGACGCACGGCCCATGTGCAGGTGTTGATCGACGGCTCGAATTCGACCACGGCGTTGCAAGCTTTGAACACCGGGATCGGGGTCACGTTCAACGACTCGCTCAAGCGGCTCTTGAGCGAGACCGGGCGCAGCGGTCTCCCGGTCGAAGTGCGTCCTCAGGTGCTTTACAATCCAGCATTGAAAAGCCCGAATTTCTTCGTGCTGGGTGTGATCGGCGTGGCGCTGCAACTGGCGACGGTTTTTGCCACCGCGCTTTCGCTCGTGCGCGAGCGGGAGAAGGGGACACTCGAACAATTGCTTGTGAGTCCATTGTCGCGCTGGGGACTAATGCTGGGCAAGAT
>JBAQJG010000146.1:0-6078 GCA_049300145.1 Chthoniobacterales bacterium
TGAAGGACCCGCCCTTGTCCAGCGCAGTGGGAGCCGATCTCTCCTCTCTTACCGCCGCGGCGGTAAGTAACAGAGAGATCCATGAAGGTCCCGATTTTTTTGAATTTGGTGATTGACATTCGCTCTGGAAGTTTCCTAGCATGGGCTGATGAGGACAGCATCCCCACGCACACGTAATAAGTCCGTTTCGACGAACTTGGAGAGATCACTTTCCCGCTATGCTTTGGCTACAGCGGGACTTGCCGCGGTGGCGGCCCTTCCTGCAACAGCGAAAGCTGATTTTTCCGGCTACTACGCCCCAGGTAACTGGACCTTGACCAATACCAATGGTGGGACTGGTTTTGTGGATACTTCAGGAGCGCCGGCTTCCATTGTGCTGCACGGAAGCGATAACCAATCGGGCCAACCCACTGACACCGATTTTACGATCGCCGCCGGTGGGTCTGGTACGTTTAGTTTTCACTGGAGCTATTTCAGCGTCGACAGTGGCACTTTCGATAGCGCCTACGTTCTGTTGAATGGAGTAGCTACATTCCTGGCCGCTAATAACTCTCAAGGAATGGGTGATTTCACAACAGCGGTGACTGCCGGTGAAATTATTGGATTCCGAGTCCACAGCGTAGACAACTTTGCTGGTGACGGCGAGCTTACCGTCTCAAATTTCAGCGCGCCTGTGCCCGAAGGCAGTACTCTGTCATTGTTGGCGCTGGGTGCTCTTGGAGTGGCGATGGTGATGCGGCGGCGCGCGCAAGCGTCCGCTTGATTGCTGGTCGGCCGCCAAAGAGCTGCTGCTCGGAACGCGAGGAGAGAAACATCACCCGCCTAACGGGGGAAACGTACTTAATGCGGCGGCGGCAATGTAAGCCGGCGAGCCGAGAAACGTGACTTCATGGCTCGCAGCTTGCAGTCTCGACTGGGTTCTGTTGGGTACCCATCGATCATGTCTGAACGGCTCGCAAAAAAAGTGCTCTTGCTAGGTTGGGATGCGGCGGATTGGAAGATCATCCAACCGCTCCTCGAAGCTGGGCTGATGCCGAATCTGGAGCGGCTGGTTTCGGACGGTGTGATGGGCAAGTTGCTCTCGCTTCAACCCATGCTGTCGCCGATGCTTTGGAATTCGATTGCCACGGGCAAACGCGCGGATAAACACGGCGTCCTCGGCTTCGTCGAACCCGATCCGCTTGGCGGGGTTCGTGCGGTCACAAGCACCAGCCGCCGGTGCAAAGCGATTTGGAACATTTTGACCCAATCGGGATTGCGAACACATGTACTGGGTTGGTTTGCCAGCCACCCCGCGGAACCCATCAACGGCGTTTGCGTGACCAACCAATTTGGCTCGTCCCGTGGAGTCTCTCTGGGTGAGCCGTGGCCGCTCCCGCCGGAAACGATTTATCCTGCGCGCCTCACCGAAACGCTTGCGCAACTTCGAGTTCACCCCGCGACGCTCTCTGTTCAGGATATGCAACTTTTTATCCCGCAAGCGAAAACGATCGATCAAAAGGAGGACCGCCGGCTTTGGATTGCAGCTGTCCGTCTGGCGGAAACGGTGAACATGCACGCCGCCGCCACCTGGGTGATGGAAAACGAACCATGGGATTTCATGGCGATTTGCAACACATCAATCGACCATTTCTGCCATGCATTCATGCACTACCATCCGCCACGCATGGCGCATGTTCCGGAGCATGATTTCTCGCTTTATAAAGACGTGGTCAATGGCTGCTACCGCTTTCACGATATGCTTCTCGGCCGGCTGCTGGAACTGGCCGGTGAAGATACGGCCGTTTTGCTTTGCTCCGATCACGGTTACTACAGCGATAATTTGCGACCGCTCCTAACTCCACAGGAGCCTGCAGGTGCCGCCGTTTGGCACCGGCCATTCGGAATTCTTGCCCTTAAAGGTCGACATATTCGAAAGGATGAATGGATTTTCGGCCCGCCCACACTGCTCGACATTGCTCCGACAGTTTTGACGCTGTTCGGATTGCCAATCGGCGCGGACATGGATGGAAGGCCGCTGCTCGAAGCTTTCTCTGAGCCGGTAAAGGTCACGACAATTCCCAGTTGGGAGACGATTGATGGCGAATGTGGAATGCATCCACCCGATCGCCGTGTAGACCCGGCGGCCGCCGGTGCTTTGCTTCAACAGTTCGTTGCACTTGGTTACATCGAAAAACCGGATGACAATGCCGAGAAGGCTGCCCAGGCCGCCCAACGAGACGGCCGGTACCACCTGGCGCAGTCGCTTCTCGCCGCCAGACGGCCTGGCGAAGCCTTGCCGATCTTGGAAGAACTGCATGCGGCAGAGCCAACGCGAATGTTTCTCTCGCTGACCCTTGCAAATTGTTATCTGGCACTCGGCCGGCTGCCAGATTGCCGGCGCATCGTGGAAGCGCTTGCCCGGGACAAGGACGCGGGGATGGCTGCAGTAGGTCAGGAGCACGCGCGCATCGTTCCGCAAATCGATCTGCTCATGGCGATGATTTCTTTCCAGGAAGGAAAAACGGAGGAAGCGTTAACGCATTTAAAAAAGGTGGAGGCGCTCCGACAAAATATTCGCCATCTGCCACAAGAACTCGGTCGCGTTTACTTGAAGCTGCGAAAATGGAAAGACGCCGAGAATGCTTTCAACCGGGAACTGGAGATCGATGAGGATAATCCCGGCGGTCATTACGGGCTTGCCGTCGCGCTCCTCAATCAACGGCGTAATGAAGAAGCTGCCGAACATTGCTTGCGCGCCATCGCTCTTGCGCATCACATGCCGCTTGCCCATTATCATCTTGGACTTGCTCTGACCCGTCTCGGTGAGGATGAGCGCGCAATTCTCGCCTTGGAAACCTGCCTCAGGATCAAACCGGGTTTGCTCAATGCGCATCGTCTCCTCGCACTTCTCTATAATGAGCGCGACCCAGCCAAGGCTGCGGCCCATCGAAAGATGACGGCAATTGCTCGCCATCCACGAAACGCATCAGTGGGTGCCGCTGGTTAGGAAACAACCCAAGATCGGCGCGTGGTGGATCGAGCAGTCCCTTGCTCGATGTTAAATAAATGCGCCTACGCGCCAAGATTAAGATCCCGGAGCGGCCGATCCACCGCGCTCACTCCACACGGGCAAGAGAGACAATCTTTTTACAACTGCTCGATCTCATAAGCCGCGTGCACGCAACATCGCGCATAAAGCCGCTCCCGATCTCCGATTCCATGCCGCGACGTCGTCCGGAAATTGCTTTGGCATTCAATTCTGATCGTTGCTATTTGCGGCCATGGCATCTTTGCGGCACCTTAAGGCACGAATGATTGTGCTGGCGAAACGTTTACTCGCCCTCGCGTTGCTTACCGTTCCTGTTGCTCTGGCTCCGACTCCGGCGTTTGCCTCAGATGAATGGCAGGTCATCAAAGTCGGTGGTCATGATTATCTGAGCGTCGATAACATCGGAAAGTTTTACGGTTTCCCGGCCGGCGCCCCTTCCGGCGGCAGGAAAATTGGCCTCGAGGACGTAAACAGATCCATCGAGTTCACGCCCGATAGCCGCGAAGTGATTATCAACGGCGCGCGCAACTGGTTGTGCTTCCCCGTCATCGAACACGACGGAAAAGTTCTCGTCTCGCGCATGGACCTGGCGAAAACGATCGAGCCGCAGCTTCGTCCACAACGCATCCCGAACATCGACAAGGTCCAAACCGTTGTTCTCGATCCGGGTCATGGCGGCTTCGACAAGGGCGCGACCAGCAGTTATGGGTGCGAAAAGGATTTTGCCCTCGATGTGGCGCGTGGACTCCGACCACTGCTTCAAGCGAAAGGTCTGCATGTGATCATGACGCGCGAGAGCGACGCGTTCGTTCCTTTGGAATTGCGGGCACGCATCGCCAACGCGGCCCACAACTCCATTTTCGTGAGCATTCATTTCAACGCCACAGATCGCGATCCGAATGCGACAGGCTTCGAGATCTATTCGCTCACTCCGCGCGGAGCACCCTCCACCGCTGACGACTCGATGGCCCTGAGTTTCTTGAACATGCAAGCTGGCAGCCCGGTCGATGCCCAAAGCGTCGAACTCTCCGCCTGCATTTACCATTCGGTCCTCGGCCACATCCCGGAGGTCGACCGCGGCATCAAGCGGGCACGCTTCGCTGTTTTGCGACTGACAAAAGTTCCCGCTGTGCTCGTCGAAGGCGGCTTCCTGACGGAGCGCGGCGAGAGCCGGTTGATTGCGAATAGAGATTGGCGCGCGAAACTGGCGGAGGCGATCAGCGTCGGAATCGAGAACTACAAGGCGCTGGCCGATAACAAGCAGCGACCGCTGATCGTCGCCGATTATCGGCGGCATCCCTCCAAAGCCGAGGTCACGCAAGAGCCTTCGCCAACGCCGACGCCTACTCCCAGTCCTACTCCGTCACTTCTGTCCGCTGTGATCGTTCCGTAAACGCATCTTCTGTAGAGGCAAGCGTGTCGTTTGCGTTTCTGTAGCCGTGGCACCGCCGATTGCAGGGCGTTTATGCGAAACGCCGAACCAAATTAACAAATGTCGTCGTCGTTGACTTCGCGTACGCGGGTCTTATTCTGAACGCAAGAAGTGCGGGGGAGCCGCCTGGCTGAGATGATCGGCGAAGGACGCCGATCGAACCCCTTGAACCTGATGCGGGTAATTCCGCCGAAGGAAGCGAGGTAAGCCATGCGATTTTCCGCGCATGGCTTTTTTGTTTTATGAAAACGAACTCGAACGGCGACGCTGTGGCTAGGGTCGCTGAACCCGGCTCTCAAAATGGATCCACCGAGGCCGCAACCAGCGGCAGCGGCTACAATTTTCCGAACAGCCGCAAAGTTTACGTCGCCGGTAAACAACACGCTGATCTTCGCGTGCCGTTTCGCGAAATCTCGCTCGCGCCGACCAAAACAATGTCAGGCGAGATCGAAGTGAACGAGTCGGTGCGAGTTTACGACACGAGCGGTCCGTGGAGCGATCCGGATTTTCACGGTGATGTTCAACAAGGCTTGCCGGCGCTGCGGGAGAAATGGATTCGCGCGCGCGGCGATGTCGAGGAAATTAGCGGCAGAGCCGCGACATTTCGCGACGATGGTTTTCTTTCGGAGGCTCACGCTAAGTCGGCTGCGTCGCGAAATGGAGATTCGAGATTTGAGATTCGAGAATCGAAATTGCAGCGGCAGCCGCTACGCGCACGCGCAGGTCGCGCGGTGACGCAACTTTGGTATGCGCGGCAAGGAATCATCACGCCCGAGATGGAGTTCATTGCCGTCCGAGAAAACCTCGGACGTGCGCAGAGGTCAGAGGACAGCGGCCAGCGGTCAGACAGCAAATCATCTAGCATCCAGAATCTAGGATCCAGAATCGCGGCGAATGACCTGCGCCATCATCACGCCGGCTCCGAGCCAATCAGCAATCATAAATCAGCAATCAGCAATCCAATCACTCCCGAATTCGTCCGTGACGAAGTCGCGCGCGGGCGCGCTATCATCCCGGCGAACATCAATCACCCGGAAAGCGAGCCGATGATCATTGGCCGCAATTTCCTGGTGAAGATCAATGCCAACATCGGCAATAGCGCTGTCGCGTCGTCGATCGAGGAAGAAGTCGAGAAAATGCGTTGGGCCACAAAGTGGGGCGCCGACACCGTGATGGATCTTTCCACCGGCAAAAACATTCATGCCACCCGCGAATGGATTATTCGCAATTCGCCGGTGCCGATCGGGACGGTGCCGATTTACCAGGCGCTGGAAAAAGTCGGCGGTCGCGCGGAAGAACTGACCTGGGAAATTTATCGCGACACCCTCATCGAACAGGCGGAGCAGGGGGTCGATTACTTCACCGTCCATGCCGGGGTACTATTAAGATACATCCCGATGACGGCGCGGCGGGCCACCGGTATCGTCTCCCGCGGCGGTTCGATCATGGCGAAATGGTGTCTCGCGCATCATCGGGAAAGTTTTCTCTACAGCCATTGGGACGAAATCTGCGAGATCATGGCTGCGTACGATGTCAGCTTCTCCATCGGCGATGGCCTGAGGCCAGGGAGTATTGCTGACGCAAATGATGAAGCCCAGTTCGCCGAGTTATACAC
>JBAQJG010000147.1:0-6692 GCA_049300145.1 Chthoniobacterales bacterium
GGTCATGCCGCGTTAGATTGCGCGCGTGAGCTACGAGGTTCTCGCGCGCAAATATCGACCGCAGACTTTTGACGATCTGATCGGGCAGAAGCATGTCTCACAGACGCTCAAGAATGCAGTCGCTCAAAACCGGCTCGCCCATGCCTATCTTTTCGTCGGGCCGCGCGGCATCGGCAAAACATCGACCGCGCGGATTTTGGCGAAGGCGTTCAATTGCGTGAACGGTCCCACCGTTACGGCATGCGGCGTGTGCGATAACTGCCGCGAGATCGCCGCCGGCAACAGCCTCGATGTGATCGAGATCGACGGAGCCAGCAACAACAGTGTCGAGGACGTGCGCCAACTGCGCGATAACGTTCGCTACGCCCCGGCCAAAGGCCGCTACAAAATCTATCTCATCGACGAAGTGCATATGCTTTCGTCAGCCGCGTTCAACGCATTGCTCAAGACGCTCGAAGAGCCGCCACCGCACGTGAAATTCATTTTCGCCACGACTGAGCCACAGAAAGTTTTGCCGACAATCTTGAGCCGCTGCCAGCGCTTCGACCTGCACCGCATCCCCGCGAACTTGATTGCGCAACATCTCCAGTTCATCGCCGGAAAGGAGAAAATCACGCTCGAGCCCGCGGCCGCGCACGCCATCGCCCGCGGCGCCGAAGGCGGATTGCGCGACGCCGAATCGATGCTCGATCAACTGGTTGGCTTCTGCGGCGAGAAGATCTCCGAAGCCGACGTGCTCAATGTTTTTGGATTCACCAGCCAGCAAACCGTGGCCAGTTTCACGGAAAAGATTTTGCGCGGAGCAACGGCCGATGCCGTGCAATTGCTTCAGGAACAGTCCGAAGCCGGCAAAGACATGATGAAACTCATGTCCGACCTGATCGCTTATCTGCGCGACCTGCTCGTTTTCAAAGTGAAGCCCGACGCGCTGAATGAAGATGCCGATCTTGATTTGCAAAAGTCGCTCGCGACACAAGCGAAACTCCTCGAAACCGATCGCTTGCTGGAATTGATCGATCAATTCGCCGAAGCCGAAACCCGCATGAAATGGGCGCCGAATAAAAAGCTCCACTTCGAAGTCGCGCTCATCAAAGCGATCCAGAGTTTGAGCCAGGTCACCTTGAATGAAGTGATCGAGAAACTAGGCGCGCTTCGCGATGGCAAAGGTGTAGCCGGCATTGGTGATGCCGGCCACCATGATGAATCGCGCACCGGAAAAGCCGGGATCACCGATCCCGGCTACAACAAAGCCGACCGCGGCACCGGGGCCAGCGACCCCGGCTACAGCAATAAGAGCGCGCCCCGGGTCGCGGAAACTGAGCCTGACGCGAATGAACTTTGGCGAAAGATTCTGTCGAAGATTCCGCCAAAAGGATTTTTGCGCACTCTGACTGAATCTGTGGCTCCAATTGGAATCGACGGCCGCAACTTCTTGCTCGGACATCCCCCCGATGAAAAATCAGCTATCGAGGCGATCGCGAGCCCAAACAATCGACGGCAACTCGAGGCGCTGTTGAAAGAAACGAGCGGCCGCGATTGGTCGGTGAAGTTTGTGGCGAAGGAGGGTATGGAACTGCGCCAAGCCGCAGATTTAGAGCCGATGAAGACGGCGGAGTCGTTCAAAGATGATCCGCTTATCCAGGAAGCGCTCGAAATGTTCAAAGGCGAAATCAAGACGTAACTCTCACTGGCGCCTCGCGTCCGCCCCGGGATCGCGACCGGGCGGAGCGCCGAGAAGATTGAGGTGAGGGTCGAATTCGACACTACAAATTATGAATCTCAACAAATTGATGAAGCAGGCGCAGAAGATGCAGGAGCAAATGGCCAAAACCCAAGCGGAGCTCGAGGAGAAAACCGTTGAAGTGAGCGCGGGCGGCGGCAAGGTCACTGTGATCGCGAACGGCGCCGGCGAGGTACTCTCAATCAAGATCGATAAGGAAATTGTCGATCCAAACGACGTGGAATTCCTTGAGGAAGTTGTCTTGAGCGGCGTAAAGCAAGCAATCGACCAAGGCAAAGCGCTGGCGCAGTCTGAGATGACGAAGATCACCGGCGGCCTGGGAGTGCCAGGACTCTGAAAATGACGAATGACGAAGGAATGACGAAATCCGAATGATAAACCCAATCGGCAGTTCATTCGTCATTTGAACATTCGGATTTCCTTCGTCATTCGTCATTCGTGCTTCGTCATTACGCTCTGGCGTTTGTGTTTTTCATAAACGCACACTTCACGGATACCTAACGAATTCATTTTCTCCGCCAGCCGCTCGAAATTTTCGCCAAGTTGCACGTGCGAGTGCGCGTCTGACGCAGTTGTGAACGCAATTCCCTTTCGCATCGCGAGCCGAATGATTTCGTCGCTCGGATAAAGCTCGTTCACCGGTTTGCGCCAACCAGCGGTCGAAAGTTCAATCGCGAGATCGTGCGATTTGATGAAATCGAGAGTTTCGCCGGCCAGCATCGCAATGTCTGTCTTTGGTCGATGCCCGTGGATTTTGATTAAATCGAGATGCGCAAGGCAATCGACGAGACCGGTGGCGGCAATCTCGCGGACACGACGGAAGTAATCGGCGTAAATTACATCAATATCCTTTCCATCGAATTGCGATGCTCCTGCCGGGACGGTGTCGAACATCTGGTCGTCGCGCTCAAGGAAATGCACGGAACCCAAAACGAAATCGAGTTTGTTCCAATGTTTTTCGATCCATTGTCGTCCAGCTGCCGAACCCGTTGGATCATTGTCGAGCTCGATGCCGGCACGGATTTTTAGATCGACATTTTTGTCGCGCAATCGATCGATCTCACCGAAATCGATTCCGGCGTGATAACGATCGTGATCGCTAAACGCAATGTCATTCAATCCCATTTTGCGCGCGCAATCCGCCCACGGCTGAAGCAGCGCCTGGGTGTAAGGGTGCACGCGATGTCCCTGCGGATGCGTATGGCAATCGGAGAACAGCATGGTGGATCGAGCAGTCCCTTGCTCGATGCTAATTTAGGCGGCAAAGCCGCAATATCTAACATCGCCCGACGGAGCGGTCGATCCACCCCGCGCCTCACGGTGCGGTCAGAAATTTTTGCCGGATGCGCACCTCTGGGTATTGGGGAAAGAAAACCTCGACGATGAAAACTTTGTTGGGCGTAAGATCGCGCGTCGTGATCGTTTCGTTGTATTCGATGTGCTCCTCCGGATTGATCAGGACCGTCCCGGGTTTCTCGGTGATCGCATGATTATCGGACCACTTCGTGAGCACCGTCTCTGCGGTGTTCATCAAATAAATTTCGATGCGCTGGTTGGTCGGAAAATCGAGCGCGGTGGGACGCTTGGATTGATTGGTCAACGTCAATTTGATGGCCAGCTGGCGGGTTTCAGAAAGCTTGACCGTCTGCGGCGTGACCAGCAACTCGAGCGCGAGACCGAGCAGTCTCGGGTCTTTGTACTGCGGATTGGAGGTCGAAGAAAATGGATGGAACATTCGGCCGAGCCAGCCTCGCTTTTGCGTCGTCGAGGTGGGTGTGGCCTCTTGCCCGAACACACCCACCGCAACCGCGAGCACCAAAACGAGGGAAGCAACGCATCGTCTCATGAGCGGGTAAACAGCAAACGTTGCAAATCCTGTCAAACCCTTTATCAATCGGCCATGAAAACGCTCTGCCTGCTGGCGCTTGTGCTGCTTCTGGCGCTGCCCAGAGGTGTCACAAAAGATCGGCATTGCATGTTCCGCTTGCACGCAGAAGCGAACCCGTGCGACACTGCAATCTTCGCCGCTTCGGTGCGAGCGCAATTTTCTGGAAAAGATATCGCTATTGAACGAATGCCGCGCGTCTCGGAACGGGACGTGGTGGCGTTTATCCTTATTCGGCTGGGAATGGAACCTACGGTGCACTGTTTCAACTCGATGACCACGGCCGGATTGCCCTCGACGCCTTAAGCATCGAGCGCCGCGGTAGCCTCCTTTTTGCCTTCATCAACGGACGGCCAATCACCGAGCTCGAAATCGACAAGCGCGTGGCCGATGGGAGAATCTACATCGCCTCCGGACTCACCGCGGCCGACGTCGACGCGATGAAGAAAGATTGGCGCTTGATTGGCCGACCACGGCGGTAGAGCACGATGCGAACGTGGCACGATGCGATTCTGGGGAGCATAGGCCGCTGGCCTGTCGCATTCGCGCTTCTTGTATGGTCGAACGCTTCCATCTTCGCGCAAAGCCAAACTGTCGATCTTGCTCTGCCGACGGATAACGACGCGCTCTTTCGCGGCGACGGCCCCGCATTCTACCAAGTCATCGAGCGGGATTACAAAGGCGTGAAATCGACGCCGTGGGAAGGCGGCCAATACGGCTTCGTGCGCGATCCCATTGAGACGCCGGAAGGAATTGTTTACACCCGCTTCCACGAAGGGATCGACATTCGGCCGCTGCAACGCGACGCGCGTGGCGAGCCGCTCGACCAAGTGCGGGCCATTGCCGACGGCAAAGTTGTGCACGCGAACCTTGTCCCGGGTTATTCCAACTACGGGAAGTACATTGTGATCGAGCACCGTTGGGATAGCTCAAGCTATTACAGCTTATACGCGCATCTGAGTGCAATCACAGTTCATCCCGGTCAGGCGGTGCGCCGCGGCGAACCTCTTGCGGTAATGGGTTACACTGGCGCGGGCTTAAATCAGCCACGTGCCCACGTGCATTTGGAACTGAACTTGATGCTCAGTCATCAATTCGAATCGTGGTATGATGCCTTCCACAAAAACGATCCGAACCACAATGGCATTTACAACGGCATCAACCTCGCCGGCCTCGATATCGCCCGCCTCTATCTCGCGCTGCGTAAAAATCCATCCCTGACGATTCCGGAGTTCATCGCCGAGGAAGAAACGTTTTACAAAGTGACGTTGCCGAAATCGCGGCATTTCGAGTTGCCCAAACTCTATCCGTGGATGCTGACCGGCGCCGCTGCGGCGGGGACGCCATCGTGGGAGGTCTCATTCGCGCGTTCGGGTTTGCCGCTCAAAATAGAGCCTAGCAGTCGACGCGTAACACAGCCGGAACTAAGCTACGTCAAAAAAAGCTCGATTGATTATTCCTATCTCACTCAAGACAAAATCGCGGGACGCGGAGAGAAGGCGCACTTGACCGAAGCCGGCTGGCTATTAATGAGGCTTCTCATTTATCCGGACTGAACGATCGAAAATCGGATATCTTATATATTGCAATCCATATCTAAGATAATGCATTGCTTGAATGTTGTCGGCGTTTCCGTGTCAGCCTCGAAAGCTTTCGGGTTCGCAGACATAGTGTTACAAAAAACCTTAGCACGAGGTCGGCCGGCGTTGCGCCAGTGCGACCGCGTGCGGAATCGCGCCAGCGACAAAGCCAAGACATTCCACCGCGCCGCTTGGTTTTCCCGGAAGCGCGATGACCAGGGCCTGATCGACAATCGCAGCCAGACTCCGCGATAAGATCGCGTTCGGCGTGATCTTGGTCGATTCGGCGCGCATCACTTCGCCGAAGCCAGGCAGCTCCACCCGCATGATGGCCCGGATCGCTTCCGGTGTCACATCGCGCACCGCGATCCCCGTCCCGCCGGTTGTCAAAATCAAACCGCAGCCTTGCTGCGAAAACGAGCGGACAGTTTCCTGAATGCGAGCTGCATCGTCCGGCACAATCGCTTCGGCAAGCACCTGCCAACCGTATTCATCAGCTCGTTTCTTCAGCGCCGGTCCGCCGAGGTCTTCGTATGCGCCCGTACTGGCGCGATCCGAGACCGTGACAATTCCAACTTGGATTTGCATCGCTAATTATTGTAGCGGCGCTCTATGAGCGTCGCATTAATTCGTCCGACGGTCATAGACCGCCGCTACAGCTGCTTCGTTTTTTCCACGAGACGAATGTCGGAGATCGTCATCTCTTTATCGACGGATTTGCACATGTCGTAGATGGTGAGCAGGGTGACGGATACGCCGGTGAGCGCTTCCATCTCCACACCGGTCTGTGCAACCGTCCGGGCGGTGCATTTTACCTCCGCGCCCTCATTCGAGGTAACGATGTCGACCTTTACCTCGCTCAACGGCAAGGTGTGGCAAAGTGGAATGAGCTGCGGAGTTTGTTTGGCCGCTTGAATTCCGGCGATCCGCGCCGTGGCAAAAACATCTCCCTTTGCAATTCTGTTTTCCGAAATGAGATCGACCGTCTCTGGTTGGAGTCGAATTTTTCCAGTCGCGATCGCGGTGCGCGCGCTCAGCGGCTTGGCCGAGACATCCACCATCTGGGCCCGGCCATCCCCGGCGACGTGAGTCAAACGTTTCATGACTCAGCCACCGATTGCGATCATCTTGCGGTTCGGCTGATAGTTGTTGCGAAAGTCATGTTGCTCCGGCTTTCGATCGACGACATCGAGAAAGAACTTCTTGAGCTCATCATCGCTCGCGCCCGCGCGCAGCAGTTTCATGATGTCGAATTCGAGATAACTGCCGAGACACGGGCGCAATTTGCCATCGCAGGTGAGACGCAACTTATTGCAGTTTTCGCAGAAATGCAGGTTCGTCATCGCGCCGATGAAACCAACGCGTTGTTGGCGGCCAGGGATTTGGAAATACGTCGCGGGACCATTCGTGTGAAACTGCGGCTCGGGAATCAAACTTCCGAAACTTGCTTCAATTGCGCGCTTCGCTTCTAAGATCGACACAAAAT
>JBAQJG010000148.1:0-5304 GCA_049300145.1 Chthoniobacterales bacterium
TCTTTGTCCTCACCGCCCGTTCCAAACTCAGGTTTGAAAGGCTCGGGAGCTCTTTCCAGGATTGAGCGGCGAAAGAGAATATTTCCTGTCCGGCATTCATCCCATTTCATGATGCGTCCAGTCAAATGCTCTGGTCTCTCGCAGAATCGCCCCTGCAGAATCCACCGCGGCGGAGGCTCATCAAAGTGCGGGCGGACCGGGCCCAGAACACCTGTTGCTACATGGCTCTGACAAGCGACGTATAGCATCTCGAGCCAATCTGGCGCGGGAAATTCATCGTCGTCGATGAAGGCAACGAAATCGCCGCTCGCATCCTCCAGAACTTTGTTGCGCGCCAAGGCGATGTTCTGCCGAGGTTCGCAGGAATATTTGATCTCAAGAGGTGTGCTTCTCTTGAAAAACGAAACGACCGATGCCGCAGATTGTTCAACGTCGTTGTCACAAACGGCGACGGAGAAACTGAACAGATCGTTTGTTCTTTGTTCCTGGAGTTTTTCCAACAGGCGCTTTAGAAGAGTTGGCCGCCGAAACGTGCAGATGCAAACGGTGATGTGATTGTCCGCGCGTTCGTTCGTCAGATCTACCATGGGTGTCATGCCCGTTCCAGGCTTGCCGAGGTTTCCAGTTGAACTCGCGATATCGTGCTTGCGAACTCATCACTGAGCAGGCCTTCAAATTCAACGTTCACCTCAGGATGAGTCATCAGCTCTACGTCGTGTGTCATTGCCAGCTCAACCACCCGTTGCAAACGGGAGATGGGTAAATGCTGCGACAGAGCAAAGAAATAATCGCCGACGCGATGCCGCGCCGCCAGACGCCGGTCAATGAGAGCCCGGTAATAACGGTTGAAGATGTTTTTCTCACCAGCCTTGAAGGAAAAGCTCCGCCGGACTTTTGCGCCTGTAGGAAGTATGCGATCCAGAATCATGTTGCTGCAGAGGTGCATGTGTTGATGGCCGTCAAAGCGCGAAGGCGTCCGGCCATAGAGGCGCGTGAATTCGTTGACCTGGGCTGCAAACACCTCGCGAAAAGCCTTTCGCAAAAAAGGGTTGTAGATGATGAGCGCATATTTGTTAGCGCGAAGAAATCTGCGAATCCGCTCGTGATTCCAGCGCAACCACGGCGGAACATTCGGACCGGTCAAACTCTCTGTGAAATTAACATGCAAGCCGGCGTCGAGTCCGGACGCTGTTGCCAACAAGGAGGCGCGTTCGGAGTCTTCCATGAAGACCATTGCGCTCGTGGAAGTGATCCGTTTTTCAGCATGGCCGACGAGTATGCGCTCAGTGGCCAAGCCGTTTCGACCAAAATCATCGGCGTTAATAACAAGCACGCGATTTGAATCGGCAACAAAGCGGCCTCAGATTTTCGCTGGGCTCCCGGGCGGGCGGGTGAATACTTGCCGTAGTCGCGCCATCTGTTCGGCGCGGTGAAATTGCATCAATTCGCGGGAAACGGCGCGCTCGTCGCGAAGTAACGTAGTCCACACATAACCGGCGATGAACCAAAGACCACCAAGCACAAAAGGCTTTTCCAGCATCCGAAATAAACCACGCGAGCATTCCCAGAGCGGATGGCCACCGACAAGATAAGCTTTGCGTCCGTAATGAAACCACATCGGTAGCTTGCCGGGCGAACTCGAGCCAACGCCAAGCTTGCGATGATGAAAGCAGACTTTTTCGGTGAACGTGCGCGTTTGCCAGCCTTTCATTCGCGCCGTAGTAACGGCAATCCAATCAATCGCGCCAGCCTTTACCGGCACGTAACCACCGACTTCTTCAAAGCATTTCTTACGAAACATCTGACAGGCGCCGGAGACGTGCGTGGAATTGGCGAACTGATGGGCGTAGCTATGGTGATCAATCCGCTCATGGTCCTCCACAAAGGGCGTACCCGCGACACCGAGTTCCGGGGAAACCTGAAATTTTGAAAGGAGAAAGCTAAAATAGTCCGGCCCAAATGTGATGTCGGCGTCCAGGTTGCCGATCAGATCGAATGCAGAGTGCGAAGTGCGAAGTGCAGAGCACAGATACGCGTAGCCCGTGTTGAAGGCGTGGGCCTTGGCGGCAAACTGGCGGTCCCGCCGCTCTGGCATTCGCACCAGTTCAATCCAACTGTGCTGGTTGGCGTAATGCTGGATAATCTCGTCGGTCCCGTCGGTGGAGCCGTCACTGACGATGACCCATTTGTCCGGCAGCACTGTTTGCGCGATGACGGAGCCAATGGTTTGCTCGATGAACTCTGCTTCATTTCGCGCTGGTGTGATCAGAACATAAGACAACGGTTTTTTTGTCACCTCTTCGTGACCCCGATCCGCGTCGGAAGCAGCGAGACCACAGGCAGTTTCTGTCGTCACTGCAAATGATCGCGCCGCCATAATCGTTACGCTCTACCGTCTGCTCACGAAAGTCTTGGCACGCTTGGCCACCGCCATTAGACCATCATGCCGAGACAGAAAATTGTCTCTGAATTCACTCAAGTAGCGTCGCATCGCGACTTTTATAGATCCCCTTATACTTTTGCGGCATCCGTTTTTCATCTCTGATCGACTGTATCGAACCTGAATAAAGACTTCTTTGCCCGATGGGACCGTGCATGCAAAGAAAACGGAGATACCGTTATTATGCTGCTGAAGGGGATGGCCATCAGCACTCACTTCTTCTACTCCGACACTGTCGCGGTCGGCTTTCTCAATGCGATATTCACGTTCCGCACCGCTGTCGTTTTTGAGCAACAGTTCGTTGGCAAACATCCGGACGTGAACGACGCCAACCGAGTCAATCCGCCACTGGTAGCTTCGGCGGATCACCTCTCCCAGGCTACGCCAGCGCAGAGTGGTATTAAGAGAATTGAGGGTATTCGCGAATCGGACCACGTCCCGATGCTCTGCTTTAAAGAAGCTGTGATGCTCAACGCTCAGGCATGGCTTTCCGAGTAAGATATCGAAGGCAAAGTTCGCGAGGCCGTCCGCCGGATAGCGTCTGGTGAACAAGGGAAAGCTGCCGTACCTCGTGATTGCTAAGTCCCAGGAGTCCCTGATGCTCAAAACGTCTCGTGCTCGAAATGGAAGAGGTTCCGTATTCACCGCCGCGGCAAACCCATGCTGCTGCAGCACTCGCAGACTCTCGCGGGAGAAGATTCCCTGCGGGAAAATCATGATCGCATCGTGCGAGATGCCCGTGGTTTCCCGATGCTGCTCCATCCTTCGATTGGCCGACTCTACCTTGGCCCTTAGTTCGCTCACATTATCGATCCCAAACTCACGAACAGTGTGATCACAGCCATGCATGGACACAGAGAGGCGGCCCTCGCTGGCCCTGATCAGAGATGCCATTTCTACTGAGGTTCTACGCGTATTCCAAGGAATCATCGCGATACTCGTCGCAAAGGAATGATCCTTCATCTGCGCATCGAGGAGACGAAAATCGCAAAAGCCGTATCTCCTCCTAAGCAACGGATCGTCGAGAATCAGGCACGCGCCCGGCTCGTTCGCTTGCCAACAGACATCGCGAAATGCCCACTTGAGATACATGAGTAGAGGAACAGCGGAGAGAAACTGCTTGGTCACGTCATAAGCTTTACTGTTGAGCGGTTCATCCAAGTCTGGGATATCGGAGCTGCAACTGACAAAGGCCCGATAGTCTCCGTTTCCACAGCAGAGAAAAAGAGCCCCCTGGTCCGTCTCGATGATGGTCGACATCGAACGTCCTGCTTCGACCTTTGCAATTCGATCGCCGGCCCGTGTCTTAACGAGTGACCTCAGGCCGTGCATGGGCCCAGTCAGAGCCGCCCAATCCGTCGAGACAGCAACCGTAATGCTCTTCTCTTCAAAAATCTGGAGCGAATCCTCCTGACATCCGGTCAACAGCTGTAGCGAGCGAGACGACTTCGCCGTGTCCTCAGTCGCATAGAAGAACAACGAATGTTTCGCCACCGGCACATTAGAGCCCCAGAGTCCCGATGCGGCGTGCAGTGGACCCAGAATGGAGTGGTATCTGGAAAAGGCTCCATTTGAAGTGCCGGTTAGCAGATTGGATCCGATCGGTAAAGTCTCCCAGGGAATCCCAAGGAAATCTAACAGCCTGGTTAGCCGACTTGTGCTCGCACTCGACGAAGGATCCTCGATGATGCCCGCAATTTGTCCGGATTTCACTTGGTAGTCGTACCTAGGCGCGCTTCCGGGAGACGACCAGCGAGCGCATAGCCATCGGTTTGGCAAAAAGATTCAGTGCGGGAGTGAGCAGTCGACAAAACCGCGTCAGCCATACCTCCGCAGAATGAGGAATCCAGCAGAAGTTTTCCTTACGCAACACTTCTAGGCCAATTTCCTCGAAAGGGGCCGCGTATTCGTCCAGGGAAGGCAGGTAACGCTCGGCGTCCGGCTTTGTCTTCCAGTCGCGAAATCTGCTCCGGAAAGCTGGGAATCTCCGGTTCATGTCGATCATGATGCATATCCCTCCGGGAGCTAACAAGGTGGCAAGGTCACGAGCACATTCCCGCGCGTTCCCCAAGCGATGACAGTAGCGAAAGGTGTTAATTCCAAGAATGACGTCAAACGAATTGTCCAGCTCGCCAGCAGACACGTCGAGAGTCTGTCGCAGATCGGCAGCGATCGTTTCGTTTCGTGCCACCACAAAATGCATCTTTTCTTGCTGCGCCGCACTCAGCAAGTTCCTGCTCTCGCCCTTGGCTGCCAGAATCAGCCTTTCCGAAAAGTCGGTGCCAATCGCGAGCTCGATGCTCCTTCCTCCGCGCTCGAGCAGCGCTAGCAAGCTGATGATGTTCATCCCGCCGCCACACCCGAACTCGAGTAAGCGTAGCGGGGCATTGGACGGAGTCTTAAGGAAATCTCTTATCGCAGAGATGTAAACCTCCGCATAATCATTTTCCAAAAGGTAGTGGATGCCGGTGCCAGCAGTGCGCGATGTATAACGCGCAACTGCGTCCTCGGCGCTATATTCCTGCAAATATACGTCCATCAGAAGGAACGATTCGGGAACCTTGCTGCTACCTGGGCGAGACGCCGGTAGCCGCTCTGCCTTTCATTTCCTATCTCTGTTACTAACTGGAAATGGGAAAGTGCCTTAAACATCGTCGCCTGGCCCCAGTGAAAGTAAGGTGTGCGCGAGGTGACCAGCGGATATTTCCGGTAGTAAAAATATCCCGAGGGATCTTGCAACTGTCCGATCGTCCATGCTGCGACCTTCGCGGCCAGGGCGAGGCCTTCCGGGTGTTCTTCTGAGAAAAAACATAAGGTATCAATGGCCTGAGAGGCGCATTGGATGTCCACGGGATAGGTATTCG
>JBAQJG010000149.1:0-3787 GCA_049300145.1 Chthoniobacterales bacterium
CTACAAGGGTGGCCTGACGATTTTCGCCGTCAGCAATTTCAGGATTGATGAGTCGATCCGCGCCGCGTTCACGAAAAGCGATGCGATGCGCGGCGATAAAACAGCTGCGCGCGCCAACCGATTGATGCGGAGTCGTCCCCGATACATGGCCGCGTGAGCGCGAGCGAATTCACGCGAAGTTACTTGTCGATCTTGTCCGCGACTGATTTTCACGATGGCGTTGGCGGCAAGTTCGCCCGAACGGAGCGCGTAATAAATTCCTTCGCCGGTGAATGGCTCGACCACGCGCGCGGCGTCGCCGATAAAGAAAAGATTCTCGTAAACGGCCGAAACGGGTGCGCGCGTGAGCGGCGTGATCGTCCGCCATGCGTGATCGCCAGCGATCCCGAAGTTTCGCTCGGCCCATCTTCGCAGCGATACAATCGTTGGTGGCCGGCCGACGAGGCAGAGATTCAATTCATTCTCATTTACCGGCGCCTGCCCCGAATAACCTTCGGGAAGAAATTGGAGAACGACGCGATTTCCGAATTTCTTCGGCAAAGGAATATGCGTTTGCAGGGCGACGCGTTCGCGTTTGGGTCGCGGAAGCAAATTGCAAAGACGCGCGACGGTGGAGTTGCGTCCATCAGCTCCGACAAGGATGGCCGCCTCAAGAATTGTTTTTCCAGCAGCGATCATCCAGTGATGAGATGAATTTTTTTCGATTGCGCTTACTGTCGTGGCCTCGCGAATTTCGGCGCCGAGCTCGCGCGCGCGCGTAAACAAAAGATTGTCGAAGAGGCTGCGCTTGATCGCGATCTCGCTTTCGTCGCCACGCGGAAGACCGACAATCACTTTTTCTCCGCCGATCGCGATAAACTCGACAGCGTGGAGAATTCCATGCGGCAATTGCCGGACGCGTTCCGCGAGGCCTAACCCGCGCATGAGCGGCCAGCACGCCGGATTCAAGCAATCACCACAGACTTTTTCGCGCGGAAATTGTTCCCGTTCGAGAACCAGTGTGCGCAATCCGGCGGCCGCGCAGAATGCGGCACATGTCGATCCAGCTGGTCCGCACCCGACTATTGCGACATCGAAGAGTTCCATTGCCAGGGATTCGAGATTCGCGATTCGTGAATCGAGAATCGCGAATCATAAAGCCGCCTGATTTAACGATTCACGGTTTGACGAATCACGATTTACCGTAGCTCACTATTCCATGAATCAGATTCCGCGCTGGCGCGCGATCTAAAAGAGGGCGAGGTTGTTTTTCCATGAACTGGTCTCTTCCCATCTTTCGCGTCGCCGGCATCCAGTTGCGAATTCACGTGACCTTCCTGCTGCTGATCGGCTGGCTCGCGTTCCGCTATTATGCGGAAGGCGGCACGGCAGCCGCAGCCGGGAACGTGTTTTTTATCCTGCTGCTTTTCGCCTGCGTGGTCCTGCACGAATTCGGACACGCGTTTGCTGCGAAAGCCTTCGGCATCAATACGCCCGACATCACGCTTCTGCCAATCGGCGGCGTGGCGCGGCTGGAGCGGATGCCGGAAGAACCGGTGCAGGAATTGATCATCGCGCTGGCCGGACCGGCCGTAAATGTGATGATCGCGCTTGGGCTCCTGGTCGTGATCGATTGGCACAGTGCGGCGGCGGCTCAGGTATTTGAAAGCCCGAATCTGCTCACGCAGTTGCTCGCGATCAATGTTTTGCTGCTGCTCTTTAATTTGCTGCCGGCATTCCCAATGGACGGTGGCCGGGTCTTGCGCGCTTTGCTGGCAACACGATTCAGCTATGCCCGCGCCACGCAAATCGCCGCGAGTATCGGCCAGGGCTTCGCGTTTGTCTTTGGTTTCGTCGGGCTTCTTTGGAATCCATTTTTGATCTTCATCGCACTGTTCGTTTACATCGGCGCGTCACAGGAGGCAGCGCTGGCGCAAATGAAAGATGTTTCACGCCGATTTCCGGTTTCGAGCGCGATGATCCGCGAATTCCGCACCCTTCCGGAAACTGCGACCTTGGAAGAAGCGGTGGATGCCCTGCTCGCAACGTCGCAGCACGACTTTCCGGTTGTCGGTGAAAACGGAAATGTCGCAGGCATTCTGACGCGGCATGATCTTATTGCCGCTTTGCGCAAAAATGATCCGCAGATTCGCGTAGCCGATGTGATGCGGCGCGATATTCCCACCGTCACCACCGGCACACGTTTTGAAGAAGCGTTCCGCATCATGCAGGAGTGCCATTGCCCGGCGGTCCCCGTGCTCGACAGTATGAAACGCTTGGTCGGTTTGCTTACGCCGGAGAACGTGAGCGAATTGATGATGGTGCAGTCCGCGCTCCCGCGACGCCGCGTCGTGTAATCGACGCGCCTTTGAGGTGGATCGACCGCTCCGCGGGCGATGGCAAATTAATGCGGCTTCGCCGCCTAAACATAACATCGAACAAGCCGCCTTCGCGACCGTTACGGCGCGCCAAGGGGGACTGATCGATCCACCCGCGGATTGTCGATCTTGCAGCTCGGGTCGAAAGCAGATTGTAAGGCAGGCGCTCCGCCTGCCAACCTCCAACGCGGCAAGCGAAGCGCTTGCCCTATAATTCTCGCAGCGCGATTGTCGATCCTCTCAAAAGATGTTGGCGACAAAAGAAAAACCGGACCTGCGCAAAAAAGTACACGAAGTGCCGCACAAACCCGGCGTGTATCTGATGCGCGATCGGTTCCATCGCGTGATTTACGTCGGTAAAGCGCGCGATCTGCGCAAGCGGGTCAGCTCCTATTTCTTGCCTTCAAAACTTGCGGTGGCGGACATCAAGACGCGAGCCATGCTCGAGGCGGTCTGGGATTTCGAAACCCACACGGTACGCAGCGAAGCGGAATCGCTTTTGCTCGAGGGCAAATTGATCAAAGAATACCGGCCGCGTTACAATATCTCCTTTCGGGACGACAAGCGGTTCCTCCTCGTCAAGATCGACGTGTCGGAGGAATGGCCACGGTTTCGCCTGGCGCGATTTAAGAAAGATGACGGCGCGCTCTACTTCGGCCCGTATGCACACTCCGGCGCGCTGCGGCAAACGCTCAATTTCATGCGCAAAAAATTTGGCGTGCTCACTTTCGGACGAGGCTCGCCGACGGAACGCGAATTAAAGTCAGCCACTTACCAAGTGCCAACGCGCTTGAGTGAGATCAGCGCCGGGCAATATCGCGAGCGCGTGGTGCAAGCGTGCGAATTTCTTGAGGGACATTCGCGCGAGATGATCGCGGCGCTCGAAGAAGAAATGCGCAAAGTCGCCGAGAAAATGGATTTCGAGAAAGCAGCCGAACTGCGCAACATGATTGACGACCTGCGCCACACCACCAAACCAACGCGACGCTTCACGCGCGGAAGTTTGCCGAGCGCGATCGATCCGATGGCGGATGTGCGGGCGCTGGCCGACGCATTGCAACTTCCGCGCCCGCCCATCGTGATGGAGTGTTTCGACATCTCAAATATTTCCACGACGCACCTCGTGGCCTCGATGGTTTGCTTTCGAAACGGCGTGCCCGACAAGGACAATTATCGCCGCTATCGCGTTCGCACCGTTGCAGGACAGGATGATTTTGCCAGCATGGCCGAAGTCGTTAGGCGAAGATACTCTCGGATTTTGCTCGAAGCGCGCGAAACGAATCCGGATGCGGCGGAGTTTTCGCAAGAGCAAACGGTTGAGGGTTTGCAACGACTAGCGAAGCAAACGTCCAACCCGGCTTCGCCCGGGACGGGCTACGCCGTGGCGAGCGCTCAACGTCCAACCCGCCGTCGCCCGGGACGGGCTACGC
>JBAQJG010000150.1:0-2026 GCA_049300145.1 Chthoniobacterales bacterium
GCAGAAAGTCAAGCCGAACTACAAATCGTTCTGAGCAAGGAAGGGTCTGCGAACCACGAAGGTGCGCTCTTCGATGCTCCTGACGGTGGCACGTACACGGTCGCTGGCGTTCGCCGCATCGACGACAAGAAAGAGCGCGTCGAAATAAACCTCGTCGAAGTACAACCTGCCTTGGCAAGCCGCCGATCAGCGATATTGGAGACTGACGTGCTGCGCGAAAAGTCCGTTCTAGGTATCGGTCTCGGCACGGGCGGCGCTCATGCAGTCATTGAACTCGCGAAGTGCGGTGTCGGAAACTTCACGCTAGTCGATCGTGACAGATTGTCCGTGGGAAACGTCGTCCGCCATCCCGGCGGCATTTCCCAAGTTGGCCGCCGCAAAGTCAATGTCGTGCGCGACCTTATCCTGGAAAAGAATCCAGACGCACGCGTGACCGTAGTACCCGCCGAAGTCACCTTCGAAACACAGGAACAAATGAAAAAACTTATTTCCATGGCGGATGTGGTCCTGTGCGGCACCGACAATCGGCCCAGCAAACTTCTGGTCAATAAGCTTTGTGTGGATGCCGGTGTCGTTGCGATCTATGGAGGTGTATTTCGCCGTGCCTACGGAGGACAAGTCTTGCGCGTGCGTCCGCGTCAATCGCCATGTCACGAATGCTTCATTGACGCGATGCCAGAGGAGTCCGCAGACCTTGAAATTTCGACCGTTACTGATGCCGCCGAAGTTGCCTATTCGGACCGGCCGGTGGCCGTTGAACCGGGTCTATCTCTTGACGTTCTACCCATTGCGAACATGGTCGCTAAACTTGCTCTTTTGGAACTTGTCTCCGATACCTCCAGTTCGCTCAAATCGCTGCGGCGAGACTTCGACGCGCCCTGGTATCTCTGGCTGAACCGTGCCGAGCCGGAAACGCAATACTCCAATTGGCCACCGCTCAGTGAGAGCAGCGATGAGATGACCATCAATCGCTGGTATGGAATCTATTTTGATCGCGAACCCGGATGCCCCGTTTGCGGCGGTTTCTTCAGCGTCGTCGCCGCCGCTCACGGCCTCGATTTGGCTTCGCTCGGGAAGGTTCCAGCGGCGCCCGCGGGGACGAAGAAGCCATGGAGCTAGTTTCCGACTTCAAGGCGTACCTTTCTTCGATCGAACCTCCCGCGGAGGAAGTTTCCGCCGCGAAGGCCGCGCATCTGGAGGTGCGAGAAATTCTCCGCACGGATCCCGAATCGAAAGAGGCACACAAGGAAACATTTCTCTCAGGTTCTTATGCGCGCAGCACGGCCATTAACGACATCAACGACGTGGACGTGATCTGCATCCTGGACATCGACCGATACAATACCCAGGCTGAAGTCGTCCTTGCGTGGGTCGAGGCGATTTTGGCGAAACACTACGACAATCCAAAGCGTCAAGGCCGCTCCATCGGCGTCAAAGCGAAAAACGGAGTCTGGCTCGACATCGTCCCAGCGACCCCCATCTCCGCCGATGACGGGCCGCTCTGGATTCCCGACCGTGAGGCTCGCGAATGGGTGCAGACACATCCCCGAAGCCAAATCGCCTCGGCCACGGCCAAGAACAAAGCAACGAACGGATTCTACGTGCAAGTGGTAAAGCTGCTGAAAGCTTGGCGCGATCGCCTGCCGACTGAATCCTGCAGGCTCAAATCCTATATTCTGGAAGCCCTTATTTACGCGACGATTGGCTTTCCCTCATCTCACGCCATTGCGATCGTCAATGTGTTGGAAGGAATTGAACGTTCGTATGGGATCTACCGAAACTCCGGGGTCGTTCCTGTCATTCCAGATCCCGGCTACAGCTCCGTCAACGTCGCCAAACGCTTGTCGCCGGAGGAATTCACTGACTTCATGACCCAGGTCAAAACGGCGGCGGCGGCCGCGCGGAAGGCTTTCGATGATCAAAACGAATCCTCCAGCCGAAGGCTGTGGCGGCAACTTTTCGGCCAGAATTTTGGATAACTCATAATGGCTCGATCGAAAAAAGCAAAACGTTCCCCGAAGTCCAG
>JBAQJG010000151.1:0-1584 GCA_049300145.1 Chthoniobacterales bacterium
GCAAAGACCCGAGCGCGAACGTGGTCGCGCGCAGTTGGGGCGAGAAGCCGAAATTACATGGCGAGGTGCTCGATCATCTCGCACTTGGAACGAAACTGAAACTTCTCGATATCGAGCGCGCCGCAAAATTGAGCGGGAGCGGATTCATCTGTTTCACCGGCGCGGGTGCGAAGTTGGAGCGCGCACTCATTACCTTCATGCTCGATCTACACACGCGCGAGCACGGTTACACCGAAATCAGTCCACCGTTTTTGGTGCGGCGCGACTGCATGATCGGGACAACTCAACTGCCGAAATTTGAACCAGACATGTACGGACTGGAGAATGGCGAACTGTTTCTCGCGCCAACAGCCGAAGTACCAGTGACGAATTTTCATCGCGAGGAGATTTTGGCGATTGTCGATCTTCCGAAAAAATTTGTTGCTTACACGCCATGTTTCCGTCGCGAGGCCGGGTCCGCCGGACGCGAGACGCGCGGGATACTTCGCGTGCATCAGTTCGACAAAGTGGAGCTGGTGAAAATCACGACGCCGGAAAAATCTTATGATGAACTGGAGACGTTGACTGCGGACGCAGAGCAAGTTCTGCAACTGCTCGGTCTGCATTACCGGATCGTCGAACTTTGCACCGGCGATCTCGGATTCGGTTCGGCGAAAACCTACGACATCGAGGTGTGGTCGGCGGGTCAAAACGGTTACCTGGAAGTTTCGAGTTGTTCGAACTTTGAAGATTTCCAGGCGCGCCGGATGAACCTCCGTTATAAGGACGCCGATGGGAAAAACCGGTTTTGCCACACGCTAAACGGTTCCGGATTGGCGCTGCCGAGATTGTTTGCCGCGTTGATCGAGAATTATCAGCAACCGGACGGATCAATCCGCATTCCGGAAAAATTGCAGGCTTATTTTGGTGGAGAGAAGATTCACTAACGAAGCGCGAATGACGAATGGCGAAATGGGGACAGGCGCGGAGATTCTCTTCCGTCATTCGGATTTCGGCATTCCTTCGACATTCGTCATTCGAGCTTCGTCATTCCGAAACAGATCGAGTTGTGATCGATCTTGTTCAGATAAAACTTTTTCGGCTTCTGAAGGCAGTGTCAGTTCAAAGCCGAGGCGATGGGCGAGCCGCTGGCAGGTTTCGGGCGCGAAACCTTCGAAGTGATTGCTGACGAATGTCCAAACGTTGCGCACTTCGGCGAGGTGTCGCTCGATTTTAAGCGACCAGCTTTCCAGAGCAGCCTCGCGTTTCCAAAGGAGTTTATCGTAGCGATGGACGAACAAGCCGTCGCGATCGTACTTCGTCGCGTAATCGCCGAGGAGGCGTAGATAAAGAAAATCGGTCGTACACGGTAGGAATTCAAAGGGCGCGAGATTTCGTTCATTGAGCGCGCTGGTATCGGCCCAGACCCAGCAAACGCGATACTTTTCCAGGAGACGTATGATTTGCGGCCGATGCCAGCCGGCATGACGAAATTCGACGGCGAAGCGAAAATGCCTCGGCAATTGCTCGAAGAATTTGCGCAGCGCCTGTCTGCCATCTTTGGGAGCGAAGGACGGCGGCAGTTGGATCAGAATGACTTGAAGC
>JBAQJG010000152.1:0-1586 GCA_049300145.1 Chthoniobacterales bacterium
GCTGAAGGCGGACACATGAGCATCGACTATCACGGGCCTCGCTGCGGATGCGGAAAGCCGGGCTGCATCGAAATTCTGGCCGCTGGACCGGCCATCGCTCGCAGAGCGCGTGCCAAGTTGGCGTCAGAAGGAGGTCGCTCAAGTATCCTTGAGGCCGCCAACGGGAACATCGAGGCCGTGACCAGCGAAATGGTTGGCCGAGCCTGCGCTGCCGGCGATCCGCTTGCCAAACAGGTTTTACAGGAAACCGTCGAACTGCTTTCATTGTGGTTGAGCAACATCGTAGATCTCCTGGAACCGGATGTGGTGATCATCGGTGGTGGCGTAGCGGCCATGCTGGCTCCATTCTTCGGCGACCTTGCCAATGGGATTGCGAAACACTGCATCATTTCACGTTGCCGAGAGATTCCCTTACTCAAAGCGCACTACGGTGAGGACGCTGGCATCGCCGGCGGAGCGGCGCTTTGCTTAGAGTACCTGCAACCCGTGACGGCGAAATAGGATTCAACAAAGCAGTGGTGCCGTCCGAAGATGTTGCCGTACGACAACGATGACTAAGGAGTGCTGAAATGAGAGGGACTTGCCCTCGATTCTTCCGCAGTCTGGCTAATAGAGTGTTGTCACTTTTGGCGTTTCTACTATTTCCCGCGATAGCCGCGCTGCCGCTCGAAGCTGCCGAACCATCTTCGCGAAACCTGGATTCAGGCTGGCAATTTCGGGCGGTCGGAAACACGGACAAACCCGGCATGACGGAGTGGCGTCCCGCGCAGGTTCCGGGCGTGGTCCATACCGACTTGCTGCGCAACGGCCTTATCCCCGACCCCTTCGATCGAGATAATGAATTCCGCCTACAGTGGATCGGCCAGACCGATTGGGAATATCAAACTACCTTTCAAGTTGATTCGGCCGCATTCATCCATGATCACGTCTATCTAGTGTTTGATGGTTTGGATACCTTTGCGGACGTTTACCTCAACGACCAAGCGATTCTCAGCACCGACAACATGTTCCGCCGCTGGCGGGTCCCTGCAAAAGCCCTCCTGAAGCCCGGCGCCAATACCCTCCGTATTGCCTTTCATTCAGCCGTGGAAAAGATGGTTCCATACGTCAAATCGCTGCCCTATGTCTTGCCCTCGATATCAACCAATAATTTCGGGAACGAGGACAACATCGCGACCGCTCCGTACACGCGGAAAGCGCCCTATCAATACGGGTGGGATTGGGGACCGCGCTTCCTCACTGAAGGGATTTGGCGGCCGATCGGCCTTGAAACTTGGGATGCCCTGCGAATTGAAAACTTTCATATTCACCAACAGAAAATCACTGCTGACATCGCAAGCATCACAGGCGAAGTTGAGATCCAAGCCAGTCGGGCGGCCACGGCCACTCTTACAGTGGCTCACGATGAAACGTCGGCACCCCGGACCGCGGATGGAACCCAAACTCTGCAACTGGATGCCGGAATCAATCATGTTTCGTTTTCCATTCGGATCTCAACCCCGAAATTGTGGTATCCGGTTGGCTACGGACCACAGAATCGCTATCGCTTTTCCGCCTTGGTACGTGTTGGCCGCGAAGTCGCAGCT
>JBAQJG010000153.1:0-6925 GCA_049300145.1 Chthoniobacterales bacterium
CACCGATTGAACCAGACAAAATCATTCTTGATGGCGAATCGCTTCGACTGGGTGATCAGGTAATGACCGCGCACTTGACTCCGGGACACACAAGAGGAACCACAACTTGGACAACTAAAATCCGAGACGCCGCCAGAACGTACGACGTCGTTTTCGTCGGCAGCCAAAGCTCGCTCGACTACAAATTCATTGGACAAGAAAGCTATCCCGGCATTGCGGCTAACTTTGTAAAATCGTTCGCCGTCTTAAAAAACTTGCCGTGCGATATTTTTCTCGCATCGCACGGATCGTTTTTTCATCTCGTGGATAAGCATGAACGTTTCGTGCGTGGTGACACAAATGCTTTTGTCGATCCGGACGGCTACACTCGTTATCTGAGCGAAAGCGAGAAGGATTTTCGCCAAAAGCTCGATCAGCAAAGACAGCAAGCTGCGGCATCACCATGATTGCGCGGCACGCATCGGCGTTTAAGCTCGCGCCATGAAGAAGATCATCTCCACGACTGACGCGCCCAGCGCTGTGGGGCCCTACTCGCAGGCCGTGCGGGTTGGATCGACCATCTACTGCGCCGGGCAGATTCCGCTTGACCCAAAAAGCGGCCAAATTGTTTCGAAGGACATTTCCGAACAAACGCGTCGCGTGCTCGACAACATCACCGCGGTCTTGAAAGCCGAAGGACTTACTTTTGAAAACATCGTGAAGACCACGATCTTTCTGACTGACCTCGCCGATTTCCAGACCGTGAACGAAATTTACGCTTCGTATTTCAACCAAGCGCCGCCCGCGCGCTCGACCGTTCAAGTGCCCGCTTTACCAAAAGGCGCTCGCGTCGAAATCGAAGCGATCGCCGTTGCCGACGGCGATAGTCCATCTGGTGAAGTCGCTGCCGATACATCCGGCTAACTTTAGAAATAAGATGAGCGACGACGATCTCCTCGCGCTTTTTCGCAAAACCGGCGCGCTTCTCGATGGACATTTCCTTTTGCGCTCCGGTTTGCACAGCCGGCAATATTTTCAGTGCGCACTGCTCCTTGAGCATACCGATATCGCCGAGCAAGTCTGCAAACAACTCGCCGAGAAATTGCGCAGATTTGATTGTGGCGCCGTCATCTCCCCTGCGCTGGGTGGAATCATCGTCGGTCAGGAAGTCGGGCGCTCGTTAGGCAAACGTCACATTTTCGTCGAAAAGGAATCAGGCAAACTGGCCTTGCGGCGCGGCTTTCAAATCTCGCCTGACGAAAAGTTCATTGTCGTTGAAGACGTCGTCACGCGCGGCGGCCGCGTGCAGGAAACAATCGACATCGTGCACGCTCACAGCGGTGTTGTCGCCGCCGTCGGAGTGATTGTCGATCGCAGCGGCAAGAATAAGCCGGAGTTCGGCTCTCCATTCGTTAGTTTGATCGAAATAAACATGGAGACATTTGAGCCGGACAAATTACCTGTCGATCTTGCCGCGATTCCAGCAGTCAAACCGGGAAGCGCCTGAGATCGCCCGCGCGCCGAGGCGGTTCAGTGAACCGCCCCTACCTTCGCTGCGATTTCGCCCAACCGCTTTTTCATGCGGCGCCCGGCCGCTTCCAAAGCCAGTTTCGCTTTTATTTCCGATTGCGTTCGCCGCGCGCGCGCAAATGCTTCCTCTCGATTTTCATAGACAGCGCGCATCATAGCCGCGGCATGGTCTTCATTCGGGGTCGCCCAGCGGCTTCCCTGTTTATAAATCGGTCCGCTTTCAGAAATATCCGTCAAGGTGTAATCGACGAGCAGACTGTTCTCGTGATTCATAAACGCGAGGTTGCCCGAATAATTTGTCGCGATGACCGGTTTGGCGAGCAGCATCGCCTCCGCCAGACCGAGACCAAAACCTTCCGAACGATGGAGCGAGATAAAACAATCGCACATGTCGATGTAGCCGTAGGCCCGCGCACGCGACGCGAGTTCATTCACGAGCAGCACCCCATTTTCATCAGCGAAATTCTTTAAGCGATTGAAACCGGCCGGGTCCTGGTCTCCGCGGGCCGTCTTGATCAGCAGCGTGGCCGGTTCAGCGCGCGAAAACGCTTTGCGAAAGGCGCGGATCACCCCCAACGGGTTCTTGCGCTCGAATTGGCTGCACAGATCAAAAGCAAAAAGAAAAACAAAATGATGGTCCGCAATATTGAACTGCGAACGCCGGACCGGTTCGATCCTTCCAATCGAAACCGCGGGCAACATTTCGAAGATCGGCACCGGCATCACCGGTCGCATCGCTTCCGCGACAAACGGCGTCGGGGCCCAAATCTCATCCATTAAACTGGCAAATCGTGCCCACTCCGGCGGGATATTCTCCAGCTCCCAATACCAGTTGGCGATGCGATAAACGCCCTCGCGTCGCGCCAGTCCGGCCCGCTGATAAGAAACGTCAAAAAACATGGCCGGCGCGATGATGATGATGGTGGTCGGCTGAATTTCGAGGCCGAGCCAGGGGGCGCGCGGATCAAGGTCCGTATCAATGCCGCTCGGCACGTCCCGGCAGGAAGTGGGAACACCGACGGACTCGAGAGCGCGCCGAGTGGCGAGCGCGGCCTGTTGCAACCCCGATGGATAACAAAAATGCGCGAGAATATTTACCCCGCCCGATCGAGCCGCATCTTTGCCGCTTCGACGTGGCGTTTCAATTGCCCGGCTGGTCAGCCGGTAAATTTTCTTTAGCGCGCGAAACTCTGGAAACTCACCGCGCAGCCATTCGAGAAGCTTGGTTTGCTGTTGCCAATCTAACGGCGGCGGAAAACGCTTCTGCCAGTCCGGGTTGATCAAGTAGGTCTCGGCAATTCCGCGCGCCGGCTCTTCCGAGGTCTCATGGATGAATTGATCAATCTCCTCGTCGGATAATCGATGTTGCGCTCGGCCTTCTCCCAAAAGCCAGTCTATGAATTCTTTCTGGCCCGGAGGCAGCAAGGCCAGAGGAAAGTGCCACTGCACTTCCGGCATGTGCATGTAGAACTCTCGAACGTTGTCGTCCGCTCGCTTCCTGAAGACGCGCGCCACCGTTCGAAAAATGGTTCGGAATCGCATTCGTTTTTCGGGCAGCCAATCTTCGCGCTTGCGTGGCCGGGCCGCAAAGTTTTGCGAAGGCGGGCGAAGATTGCCGCAGCGAATAACTGTGGTGGCAGCCGTGCCGGCTGCTCTTTCGCGCCCGACACGGGTACCGCTACAGAAGCTTCCTTGACGCTCTAACGAGCGCTCATAATCTCAATCGTCGCCATCCCACGGCGTTTAATTGTGAACGCGATCTCTGCTTTCTATCATTCGTCCGTTGGGAAAAAAATGATCGTCGCGATCACCGGCATCATTTTGATCCTGTTCGTCATCGGCCATCTGTTAGGTAATCTGCAGATTTTTCTCGGTCCGGATTGGATTAACGGCTACTCCCAACATCTGCGCGATCTCGGGCCACTTCTGTGGGCCATTCGCCTTTTCTTGCTCTGCACCGTCGTAATCCACATCTACGTAACGATTCGGCTCGCGACCGAAAATCGGCGCGCCCGGCCTGAGGCGTACATGGACAAGGAATACGTCAAAGCCACCTTTGCGTCACGTCATATGGTGATGAGCGGACTGATCATCCTCGCCTTTCTCATTTATCACCTCGCCCATTTCACTTTCCGAGAAACCGATGCGCGCTTTGCGCTGCTCCAGCCCGATCCCCTAAATCATTACGATGTTTACTCGATGATGGTTTACGGATTTCAAAATTATCTCGTCTCGGGATTTTACATTCTTGGCATGTGGTTGCTCGCCCTTCACTTGAGCCACGGATCATCGAGCTTTTTTCAATCGCTCGGATTCAATAACAGGACGCTGACGCCGCGTCTCGCATTCGGCGGACGAGTGTTCGCGTGGCTATTATTCGTTGGCTACACCTCGATTCCCGTCGCGGTTTTGCTTGGCCTTGTCCAACCGGCACAACAACTATGATTGGGACGCTCGACCCAAAGATTCCGACCGGAGCGCTCGCCGGAAAATGGACCAACCACAAGGATCACGCCAGACTCGTTAGTCCGACTAATCGGCGCAAGTTCGAGATCATCATTGTTGGCAGCGGCCTCGCCGGCGGATCGGCCGCGGCGACACTGGGCGAGCTCGGCTATCGAGTAAAATGTTTTTGCTATCAAGACTCGCCGCGTCGCGCGCATTCAATCGCTGCGCAAGGCGGAATCAACGCCGCAAAAAATTATCAGAACGATGGCGACAGCGTCTATCGGTTGTTCTACGACACGATTAAAGGCGGCGATTTTCGCTCGCGCGAGGCAAACGTTTATCGGCTCGCTGAAGTCAGTTCGAACATCATCGACCAATGCGTCGCGCAAGGTGTTCCCTTCGCGCGGGAGTACAGCGGCCTGCTGGCCAACCGTTCCTTCGGCGGCGCCCAAGTGTCACGAACGTTTTACGCGCGCGGTCAAACCGGGCAGCAACTTTTGCTCGGCTGCTATCAGGCGCTCTGCCGCCAGATCGCTGCCGGCACGGTGAGGTTGTTTCCGCAGACAGAGATGCTCGACCTGGTGATTGTCGATGGTCACGCCAAGGGAATCATCACGCGCGATCTCGTTTCGGGAAAGATCGACAAGTACGCGGCCGATGCCGTCGTGCTCGCCACCGGCGGTTATGGAAACGTGTTTTATCTCTCAACCAATGCGCGTGGTTGCAATGTCACCGCCACCTATCGCGCTTACAAAAAAGGAGCGCTCTTCGCGAACCCCTGTTTCACTCAAATTCATCCCACCTGCATTCCGGTCAGCGGCGAACATCAATCCAAGCTGACGCTCATGTCGGAATCGTTGCGCAATGACGGACGGGTCTGGGTCCCGAAGCGCAAGGAAGATTGCGACAAAGCGCCTGACGAAATTCCGGAAACGGAGCGCGATTATTATCTCGAGCGAAAATATCCGAGCTATGGAAATCTCGCGCCGCGTGACATCTCTTCGCGCGCGGCCAAGGAAGTTTGCGACGAAGGACGCGGGGTTGGGCCCGGCGGGCGCGGCGTTTATCTGGATCTTGCGGACGCAATTAAGCGGCTTGGCGAACAAATGATCTGCGAGCGCTACGGCAACCTCTTCGAGATTTACGAAAAGATCACGGGCGAGAATGCATATAAAATGCCGATGCGCATTTATCCCGCTATCCACTACACAATGGGCGGTTTGTGGGTCGACTACAATTTGATGAGCAACCTTCCCGGCCTGTATGTGATCGGGGAAGCGAATTTCTCCGATCACGGCGCGAACCGGCTCGGCGCTAGCGCACTCATGCAAGGATTGGCCGACGGTTATTTCATTTTGCCCTACACATTGCCGAATTATCTCGCCGGTCAGATGAGCAAGCGGCCTTCGACCGATCATCCCGAATTCAAGAAAGCAGAGAGCGATGTCCGCGCCAAGATCGACAATCTCCTCAAAGTAAACGGAAAACGTTCCCTCGATTCCATTCATCGTGAGCTCGGGACACTTCTCTGGGAAAAATGCGGAATGTTGCGAAACAAAAAAGGCTTGCGGGAGGCGCTCACGAAAATTCCGGAGTTGCGCAACGAATTTTGGAAGAACGTGCGCGTCCCCGGTGACGATGAAGATTTCAATCAATCACTCGAACGCGCCGGCCGGGTCGCCGATTTCCTCGAATTCGCCGAGCTGATGTGCACGGATGCGCTCGCGCGCGACGAATCGTGCGGCGCGCATTTTCGAGAAGAGCATCAAACCTCGGAGGGAGAAGCGCTCCGCGACGACGAAAATTTTGCCGAGGTTTTCGCCTGGGAATTTCAAGGCAACGGCGAAATCGCAGAGCCAAAGCTGCATCGCGAGCCGCTCCATTTCGAAACGGTGCATTTAACTCAAAGGAGCTATAAGTGACAACACGCGCGCAATCTGAATTCCGGGGAGCACACGCGGGTCGCGTGTTCATCTCGGCCGCTGGCCGAGATGCTTCACTGGATGGGGTGCCTCAGTGGACGCCTTTGCAATGGACAGACGTTTTCGGCGGGCCGCCGAAAACAGCACGCCAGCGGCGTGCGCTCCCCGATCTATCAACTATCGACTCTCAACCATGAACTTTCGCCTTCGAGTGTGGCGTCAGAAAGACCGACAATCACGCGGCAAGCTCGTCGAGTATGAAGCGCGCGATATTTCGCCGCACACTTCTTTTTTGGAGATGCTCGATATCGTAAACGAAAATTTGCTTCGGCGCAGCGAAGAACCGATCGCCTTCGACTCCGATTGTCGCGAAGGCATTTGCGGCACGTGCGCGCTCACCATTAACGGCGAAGCCCACGGGCCGGACCATCCCGGAGCGGCCTGTGAGCTTTACATGCGCAAATTTCGGGACGGCGCGACCATCATCGTCGAGCCGTTTCGCGTACGATCGTTTCCAGTCATCAAAGATTTAGTGATCGATCGGACTGCGCTCGATCGCATTGTGCAGGCAGGCGGATTCATTTCCGCGCGCGCCGGTTCCGCGCCGGAAGCGAATTCAATTGCTATTCCGAAGCACGATGCCGATCTCGCGATGGAAGCGGCCGCATGCATCGGCTGCGGCGCATGCGCGGCCGCGTGCCCGAACGCATCGGCCATGCTTTTTACCGCAGCCAAAGTTTCGCACCTTGCGCTTTTGCCCCAAGGAGACCCCGAACGCACGAGTCGCGTCTTGAAAATGGTGCGCACGATGGACGCGGAAGGTTTCGGCAACTGCACAAACACCTATGAATGCGAAGCCGTCTGTCCTGCCGAGATCAGCGTCAGTTTCATCGGGAAACTGAATCGCGAATACGCGCGCGCAAGCTTGCAACGCGGCGTCGGCGAATGATCTCGCGCCGCGCGGCGGACTGATCTGGGTAGCGCACGCGTCTCGCATGTTGGTTTCGGCGTCGCGCCGAAACAATCTTTCCCGGGCGGCTCTGATG
>JBAQJG010000154.1:0-1733 GCA_049300145.1 Chthoniobacterales bacterium
CCTCGGCATGGAGTCAGGCGGCCAGTACCGAGGCCGCCATCGATTGGCCGAGGTACGCCTCGTCCGGTGTTCGCCAGCCGAGCGCCTGATGCGGACGCCGCAGATTATACAAAGCGACGAGATAACGCCCATAAGATCGAGGAGCTTGAGGTCCTCTACCCGTGGCATCCGTGGTTCGGACGGGTTGTTCATGTCCATGAGGTGATCGAGCAACGAGCGGGCGGCGTCCTTCACTGCAGTCCGGATGGCGACGCATCACGGCGTTGGCTTGAGCTGCCGCAGTGGATGTTCGACCGTGCGGCATGCCTGGCGATCCGCATGGCGGCCTCACCGCGTGTCGATACTGCGGCGCTCATAGCCTTGAAGACGTGTCTTGCGGACGCGTCGGGTGCTGGCTTGTGCGGCGGCCCTCTATCGAATGGCTCTGCTTCTGGTGCAGGGAGGAACTCCTGCAACCAGAATCAGGGAGCTGCCCGTGCGACACAAGTACCGACGTCCACCCAGCCATCAGGCCGCCGTCAAGCAGTTAGATCTATTCGGTCTGCCAGGCGCGAAGCACCCGACCCCGGTGTTCGAGTGGCAGCAGCTGCCGGAGGAGACCCGCCAGATGGTCACCGGGCTGATGGTGCACCTCCTCGTCAACCACCAACGCCGCGATCGCGAGCCCAGCTCGACAGGAAGGCGTGGTGATGTCTGACAAGATCAAGCCGCACCATCTGACACGCAAAGCGATTCTCTATGTACGGCAATCTTCGCCCCACCAGGTGCTGCACAGCCGCGAGAGCCAGGCGCTGCAGTATGCCATGCGAGATCGGCTCGTGGCGCTCGGCTGGTCCGAGGTCGACACGGTGGACGACGATCTCGGGCGATCCGCCGCGGGCGGCGTGACGCGCGTCGGGTTCGAACGGATGGTAGCCGAGGTCTGCCTCGGCAAAGTCGGCGCGGTAGCGGCCCGCGAAGTCTCCCGCTTCGCGCGCAACAGCCGCGATTGGCAGCAGCTGATCGAGATGTGCCGCGTGGTTGACACCGTCTTGATCGACCAGGAGATGGTCTACGCACCGCGCCAAGGCAACGACCGACTGTTGCTCGGCCTCAAGGGAAGCCTCAACGAGTATGAGCTCGATCTCTTACGGCAACGATCATTGTCGGCCCGCTACGAAAAGGCGCGGCGGGGTGAACTAATCGTTGCAGCGCCGGTCGGCTTCGTGAAGGTGGGCGACCATCTCGAGAAGGATCCAGATCGCCGGGTACAGGGAGCGATCGAACTGGTCTTCGACAAGGTGGCCGAACTGGGCAGCGCGCGCCAGGCGCTCCTGTGGTTCCGCGAACACGGCCTCGAGCTGCCCGTGAAGCAGAGCAACGGTGAAGTCCAATGGCGCAGGCCCCGCTATGCCAGCATCCATCGGATGATCACGAACCCGATCTATGGCGGTGCCTACGCTTACGGGAAGACCAGCGTCACCGTGCACTACGACGGCATCATGGCTCGCGCCAAGAGCCGACGCAAGCCGCGCGAGGAATGGCTAGCATTGCGCCCAGGTACCCATGAGGGCTATGTCGACTGGGAACGCTCGGAGACGATCCGCAGGATGGTCAGCGACAACATCCCAAACAGCCGGCATCACGGCGCTGCCAAGCACGGCGACGCGCTGCTCGCGGGTCTGATCAGGTGTCACCGGTGCGGGCGCAAGCTCACAATCCGCTACACGGGTGCAAAGCACGATATCCCTCGC
>JBAQJG010000155.1:0-1514 GCA_049300145.1 Chthoniobacterales bacterium
ATCGTCTTCAGCCCGCTGGCGCAGGGACTGCTGTCGGATCGCTATCTGAAGGGAATTCCCAGTGACTCGCGCGCCGCTCGCGATTTCTTTCTGAAAAAGAAGGACATCGGGGAAGCGACTCTCGCCAAGGTTCGCTCGCTGAATGAAATCGCCGCGCAGCGAGGACAGACGCTGGCCGAAATGGCGGTGGCGTGGGTACTGCGCGATCCGCGCGTCACCAGCGCGCTAGTTGGCACAAGCAAAGTGTCGCAGGTGGACGACAACGTAGCCGCGCTAAAGAACCTGAAATTCTCAGCCGAGGAGCTGAGCAAGATTGACGGCATCCTCGCCGGCAAATCGGCGTCAAAATGAAAGTACCTAAGCCTACGACAAATATCATTCGCTGCACTTGGGCGAGCAACGAGCTCTCGATTCTCTATCACGACCGCGAATGGGGCGTCCCGCAGCATGAGGACCGCGTGCTGTTCGAGTTCCTGATTCTGGAGGGTGCGCAAGCCGGGCTGAGCTGGGACACGATTCTGCGGAAGCGCGAGAATTATCGCGCGGCCTTTGACGGGTTCGACGCGGAGAAAATCGCGCGCTACGACCGGCGAAAGGCGCAGCGCCTATTGCTCGATGAGGGAATCGTCCGCAATCGGCTGAAGGTAGCTTCGGCGATACAGAACGCCAAAGCATTTCTGGCGGTGCAAAAGGAATTCGGCGCGTTTGACCGCTACATCTGGAAGTTTGTCGGCGGCAAACCCCGAGTAAACGCCTGGCGGTTGGGGAAGGGAATTCCGGCGAGCACTCCTGACTCGGACGCGATGAGCAAGGATCTGAAGAAACGCGGCTTCAACTTTGTCGGCTCGACTATCTGTTACGCCTTCATGCAGGCTACGGGGCTGGTGAACGACCATGCGGTGGAGTGTTTCCGCTATCCGCAGTAGTGCTGTGGATGCGCAAGTTAAACTACCGTCTTTAGCGCGCTTCGCATCCATGAATCAAAATCCCTGAGGAGTTTACGCTCCGAGGCCTAGAATGGTTCTTTAGCGGCATAAGATCGACAAACTCGGCCGAAAAGGGGATTGACCATGCTTATTCTCCTACGCCGTAACGGCGCGCAGTCGCTCCTTTTTCTTCTCCTCGTGTCCGGCTTGTTTTTGATCGGAACCGGTCGAAGTCCTGCAGTTGAAACCTCACAATCAGCAACCGCGGGCTGGAAAATCAAGTTCGACGAGAGTGGTTCGAGTCCCGTGATCGCCGATGGAGTGCTTTACATCGGATCGGCGGACGGCGCGGTCTATGCACTGGACCCCGCAACGGGTGAGACCAAATGGCGCTTTCAGACGGGGGAGAGCCTCTCGCCGGCCGCTTCCGGTGGCCAAATCATAACCGTGCCCAAAGCCACCAGCGCTGTCGACCAGATGGTCGCTGGAATAAAGGCCGCAGAAAAGCAAAAGGAACAAGGAATAAGAAGAGTGGACATGACGCCTGCGGTCGAGAATGGGACGGTCTTCGTCGGCTCGGGCGACCAC
>JBAQJG010000156.1:0-1520 GCA_049300145.1 Chthoniobacterales bacterium
ACGGCAGAAACGGACGGACAGAACGACGCGGGAACGGCAGACGTTCCGCAAAAAGAAGCGGCTAAGCGGGAGCGCTCGTCTATCGCATTTCCGTATAACGACCTTGGCGACGCGCTGCTCGTAGCGAAGGCCATTCACGAACATGTTGGGGTTGGCGACTGTGATGACACCCAACTCTCTGTATGGCTCGGCCAAAGCTCAAAGAGCAGCGGATATCGGATGCAGCTTACTGCGGCTCGGATGTTCGGAGTGCTAGATCAGTCTTCTGACAAGCGAAAGCTCACTCCGCTTGGTCGGATGATTGTTGACCCCCGGCAAGAACGTGGCGCGAAGGCAGATGCCTTCCTAAGGGTGCCGCTCTATAGTGCGATATACGAGAGGTATAAGGATGGGGTTCTTCCGCCAGCGAAAACCCTTGAAACTGAAATCGTCAGTCTTGGCGTAGCCGAAAAACAAAAAACCCGCGCTAGGCAAGCGTTCGAACGATCAGCGCAAGCGTCTGGTTATTTCGAGCACGGCAACAACCGCCTTGTGCGACCTGGCGTTGCGCCAGTTGACCCAGCCAAGTCCGAGGAAACGCCCAAGAACGGTGGAGACGGAGGCGGCGGTGGTCGTACTCCCGAAATTGATCCGATCATTCGGGGCTTGCTCGCCCGTCTGCCTAAGTCTGGCGACGTTTGGTCCGAGGCTGATCGAAAGCTGTGGCTTAATCTCTTAGAGGGCAGTTTCAAACTGATCTATAAGGATAAGGATGCGCCACCGTCCGACGGTCAGCATGAGGCGGAGCGATAAGGGAAGGCCCAAATGAATGAAGACAGAAGCAGAATGGCGCGCTGAAAAGGAGTTCAAGCGTGACGAAGCCGAGCGCAAGCGCGCCGCCGCAGCGGACCCGAAAGAAGAACGCCGCTGGCGCGCGGCGCGGGACAATTACAAGCGGCAACTCACGATGGGGCAGCAACGGATGAGCGATACCGCAACGAAGGCGGCAGAGACCCGCCGCAGGTAAAAATCTAACCGCATCACAACCCGAAATCCTTGTTGGTCCCATTTGCGCCCGAATAGCGGAATTTTGTTCGTCCGGGTCTCCGAGAGCGGCTATTGGCTCGGAATGCAGGGCCAAATACAGTATGTTTGCCGCAGGCACAGCGTCAGGCCGTCTGGCTTCGTACCGCATCAACGAACAGAGCGGCGCGCTCACGCCGGTGGCTCTCGAGGAAGTCGGCCATCGGCCGGCGGCGGTGCTGGCCACCCGTATCGGCTAATGATGCGGGAGAGGGCGAGTCAGATGCGAACCTGACTAGCTCGGGTCATGCGCATACTCAGGAGCGCCACCGCCGCGGTCCCTCGCTCGCAGAACAGGTTGCCGACCAACTCATGGCCCATGACGCCATAGGCGCGCACGCTCGCGACGAACTCGGCATGTCGGAGACACTCAGAGCCCGTCCAATTCAGGCTGCGCTTGCGTCGGCCAGCAGCTTCGCTGTTGGAGCAGCCATGCCGCTCTTCATCACTGCATTAGC
>JBAQJG010000157.1:0-4610 GCA_049300145.1 Chthoniobacterales bacterium
GCGTTAAAGAGTTGCTCTGCTAGCGCGGAAGGTGGATCGGCCGCTCCGCGGGCGATGTTATTTAAGTCTCGGCTTCGCCGACATTATTTTGACAACGCGCAAGGGACTGCGCGTTCCACCTCACTGATGCTCGCTCAGAATCTTCGCGAAGCGCCAGACTTCGTGAAAGGTATTGTACAAGGGGGTGGGCGCGGCGCGGATCACGTTTGGTTCGCGGAAATCGCATCTCACGCCCGTTGCTTGGAGTTTACCAAACAGCTCCTTCGGATGTTCGTGGACTAAGATCGACAACTGGCAGCCGCGCGCGTCCGGCTCGTTCGGCGTAATGACGTTGAAAAGCTTCCGCCCGCCCGGCTCGGACAGCAGGAACTGAAGATATCCGGTGAGCTTAACTGATTTCGCCCGCAGCGCTTCCATTCCGCCAGCTTTGTCGAAGATCGCGAGCGACGCGCGCAGCGGCGCCATTGCCAGGATCGGCGGGTTGCTGATCTGCCATCCGTCAGCCGACGGGACTGGTATAAATTCCGGCTCGAGGTGCAGCCGGAAGCGCGTGTTCGGATCATTCCCAAACCAGCCGGCCAGGCGCGGAAGTTTTATGTTGGTCGCGTGTCGCTCGTGCACAAACGCGCCCGCCACCGCGCCCGGCCCGGCGTTGAGATATTTATACGAACACCACACGGCGAAATCGACATTCCAATCATGCAGCGCCAGCGGCACGTTGCCGACCGCGTGAGCAAGATCGAACCCGACGGTGCAGCCGCGCTTTCGCGCAGCCGACGTGATTTTCTCGATGTCGAACAACTGACCGGTGAAGAAATTTACTCCAGCGATGAGCACAACCGCGATCTGATCGCCATGCTCTTCAAGCGCAGTCTCAATATCATCCTGTCGCACCACGAATTCTCCCTTGCGCGGTCGCGCGAGAATCAGCGCATCTTTCGGATCGAAACCGTGATGGACGATCTGCGATTTGATCGCATACGTATCGGAAGGGAAGGCCGGCTCTTCCATCAGGATCTTATTTCTCGATTTCGTTGGCCGATAGAATGTCGCCATCATCAGGTGAAGATTGACCGTGAGGCTGTTCATGCAGATGACTTCGTTCGGCCGCGCGCCGACGAGCCGCGCCGCCGGCTCGCGCAGCGTCTCGTGATACGAGTACCACGGCGTCGTACCGTCGAGATGCGCATCCACCGCGAGCGTCGCCCAATCGTCCAACTCCTGCTCGACGATTTGTCTCGCCGCTTTCGGCATCGGCCCCAGGGAATTCCCGGCCAGGTAGATGAGAGGTTTGCCGTCCGCGCCGAGTGGGAGATGAAATCTTTCCCGGAAATGACGGAGTGGATCCTCAGCGTCTAATTGACGCGCGAAGTCTTCGTCGGCGGAAAAAGTCATCGCGTAACGCTCCACGCAGCAGGCGCATGCGTCAAAGGTGGATTGGCCGCTCCGCCGGGCGATGCTAATTAATGCGGCTTCGCCGCCAGGTTTTAACATCGAGCTCGCCACGGGATGAGTCCGTCCGTTGGCGGACAAGGGACTGCTCGATCACCTACGCCACGATCATATTTCAATTCGATCGCTATCATCGGGCGGTTGCATGAACTCGATTGTTGTTCCATCGGGATCGCGAACGTAGATAACGCGCTTCCCGGCGTTCGGTCCTGATTTGAGCGTTTGCGGCTCGCCAGCCGTTTTCCAACCCGACCCTACAATCGCGCTCAGGACAGCGTCGAGATTATCTACCAAAAGCGCAACGTGGACCGATCCGACATCGCACGGTCTGAGATTGGCACGCTTCCGGTCCGGTGGTGCGTGATACTCGAGCAATTCGATCTTGTGTCCGTAGCCCTTGAGAACGGCGATCGAGATCTCAGCGCCGGGCACTCCGGTGACTTCACTGGCAAGATCACCTGTATGATGCGCCCGATGCGAAAGCCCGAACCCGAGGACATCCCGCCAAAACACCAGAGACCGCTCGATATTCGAGACCGTGAAACCGGTGTGGTCGGTTGTCATGATGTGAAACGGCGTAGTGCTCATGCTCGGTCACTGTAGCGGCAAGCGTGTCGCCTGCGGACTCTTTTAATTGCAGCCGTCACGGCTGCCTCTACAGAAAGCATCAACGTCGAACGCCCAGCGCCAATTCAGGAAAGGTGGATCGTCCGCTCCACAGCCTGCCCGCCGTGGCGGGGGCGATGCTAAAATCGTAATCGGTTCTGTCGATATTTTTAACAGCACGCGAGCCGCCTTCGATCGTCGGCTTGGCACTCGGGGACCCTTGGCCCATCGCCAGGGCGGCGCAAAGTGAGCTAGGCTCTACCGTTTTCTCTTGGGGCTATGGCAGCGAGTGGCCGACGTTCGCTTTCACTCAACCACCGTCCGAGGCGTTGATCGAACCATTGACGGTCAAATCCTCACGGAAGTTACTGGCCGAAACGGGCACGCCGATTTGCCCTTTAACCTGTGCGACATCGGAAGCATTTACCACTCTACTCGCCGTGGTATCACCCATAAGCATACCCGCGCTGACCGGCGTATTGGGCAGGATCGAACCGAAGCAGTCGGCCACGTTACTCAAAGTAACCGTAATCTGCTGTACATCGGAGACGCCCGTTAGGTTCACCGTCATCGTGTTGCCGCTGAAGGTTGGACTTCCCGATACATTGCCCACACCTGAGGTGACGCTCGCGTTGCCGCTCACGACGTTGTTAGTGAAGGTAAAGACGAAGGTATGATTACCGCCCGCCCCGCCGCTGCGGCATTCGATTCCCACGCTGCCAGTGAGCGGCAGCTCAACATCAAAGGTCCCCGCAGCTCCATGCGTCTTGCGCGAAACCGCGTCGGTGAGTTGCACCGGGACACAAGTACTCGGGGCAGGGCCTTGGATGGCAACAGTGATTGGTGTTCCCGTCTTGAAGAAGCCGATCGTCGCATTCGTAGCCGTCGGCGGACTGTTAGAATCGAAACGGAAATTATACAAAGTCCCGAAGCGGATGGCGTTCGCATTGCAGTTTTGTACAAAGGTCTCCGAGTTCCAACTCAGAGCCTGGCAGGTTTGATTTGAAGCCCACGGAGCATTGCTGTATCCCGCGTCTCCGCAGGTTCCATCGTTTGGAAATCCAGGAGGATTCTCCGGAGCATGAAACCCGAGATTGTTCACTGTGATTCCGCATCCCAGAGGCACACTGAACGATTGAATCCCACGATCAAGATTCTGATTATAGATGGCGTACTCATAATGCCAGATTCCGGCGCTTGGATTCGTCACTCTGAAGCCAAGGAGCCCAAAGCCATCGACTCCCGGAACGGGTTCGATTCTGTTGATGGTCGCTCCAGTCCAAGCATAGATGGCAGGGCTCATTCGCACGGTGGCTCCAACCGGCGAAAAGGTGAAATTCGTTATCCCACTGACACTGAACTGACGGTGGGAGGCATTGTTGTACATGTTGCACTGCCCAGGGTGAGCCTGGCACCAGGTGTACTCGGACGGAGCTATGTATTGAGATTCGGCGTAATACGTCGCGCCCGGATTCATCGTCGTGTTCAGGTCGTTACCTTCGACAAGAATCATGTGCGATGTGCCAGTGTGAACGTGGCCGGTGTGATCGTTTGAATTCGATGGAAAGACTCCGGTGAAAGGATTCACCCAGGCGCGTGAACCCAAGCCGTTTTGATCCGCATTTAAGCCCGAGCTGTAAGCATCAGAGCATCCCACGCATAGCTGCGCGCCAGTACTGCAATTGGAGGTGTTGCAGCCAAACCCGCAATCGTTGTCTTCCAAAGCAAAGAACGCATGCTTCATCCAGGATTGGCCAATTTGTTCAAAGCGGTCGTTATTATTGGTGCCTCCGCTCATTCGATATAGATTTTGCGGAATGACAGGATGGTCGGTATTTGGCAACGCAAACCAATCGACCGGCTGGCTGCCGTTATTACAAGAGGTCGTTCCCACCGCCAAGCCGACCTGGGTTCCGGCACTTCCAAATTGCCCTAAATCGGGCAGATCACCTACAATGATATCAGGTCCGGGCGTAACGGGCAGAGATTCCGGACGACTCTGACCCCCGCCTCGAAGGGGTGGTAGTATCGCGGATCGGATTGCGCCGTTGACAACCGTCTTAATTTCGATCGGATACATGCTCGTCACAGCAGAAATTCTTCCAACGATCAAACCAGCTTGCGAAGGACGCCCAAGCTTATTTGCAAACTCTTCTGAAATCAGAAGCCTTCCGTCCCTGATGCTGAGCAAATGCGCGGCAGCATCGTAATCATAGAGATTTCCTTCAATATTGAAAAAGACAAATCCCGTTTTCCCATCCCGTACTACGATGTCATAAGGGTCATTAGAAGGGATTTTTTCGATGACGAGTTGGTTGAAGGACGCCTTCAATGATGCAGGAAGACTCGCGGAGTTCCCCGGTATGAGTCCCATCGAGCCGAGCGTGGGACCACGCAATACATTGTTAAATACCAGAATCGTGAAAAAAGAATTGGGTCTCACGTCGAAACGCAATGTGTCCAGTTTCGTCGCGGAGCTGATTCCATTGAGCCGGTTCAAATCGAGATCCATCGCGACGCTTCCGCTGGCGACGATCATCTTTTCAAGAGTT